>JAIDKP010000180.1:0-3188 GCA_029051445.1 Muribaculaceae bacterium
TCGGCCTTGATCAGTGGATCTCCGACGATCGGATTTCTTGGATTTGCAGTGCTTGAGCCTATTTTCGGCACACGCCCGTCGGTGGCGCTTGTTGTCGCGATTGTCGGTATTGTGGTAAATGCAATAGGCATTCCGGTGGGACTCTCGCTCATGAATGCGTCTCTTGAAAAGCAGAACCCCGGAAGCACCAAGCGTGAAAGCGCCTGGAAACCGGTTATACACGCTCTTGCCCAGCCGGTCGCGTGGGCGCCTATACTTGCTGTGGTATGGGTGTTGGCCGGAATTCCCTGGCCTAAAGAGCTTAGTCCTTCATTTAACCTGATCGCCAAGGCAAATGCTTCGATGGCAGTTTTCTCTGCCGGTATTACGCTGTCGGCAATCAAATTTACCATCAACTGGCAGGCTGTACTCGGTTCGATCATGAAGATGATTATGATGCCGGCTGTGATACTCATTCTCGGTCTGCTTTTCCACATGGATCCGCTCAATCTGAAAATGCTTGTCGTTGCAGCCGCTCTGCCTCCGGCATTCTCAGGTATAATAATTGCCGACGAGTATGATACCTATGTCGCTACCGGCACGTCGTCGCTGACACTTAGTGTTATCCTGTTCATCGGCTTCTGTCCGCTATGGATCTGGCTTACCGATATAGCACTAAAGATGTTCTGACAGGACACCTGAAATAGAAATAGCAGACCGCACCTGGGATTGAAGAAGAGGCTTTGTATGCCTGATCGCCCGGTGCGGTCTGTTTGGTATTACAGAGCAGTACCTCTCTGCTCATGGAAAAAGCCGCATGTATTCGCTCTCGAAATTAGGCGTGAACACATTGTGTCCCATTGACTCCAGGATCTCTTCACGGCTCCAGAAGCGTCCTCCGTCAAGTTCGTCACTTGGAGTCGGATCGATGGCTATTGTAGTGCGGAAAACATTGACAAGTTCGCGCTCACGTTCCGACTCAAATACGTAGGAGTCCATATACTCCGGCTCAAAATCAGTGAGACCGAGTTCCTCGCGGGCTTCGCGGCGCAGCGCGTCGGCGGTGCATTCCCCCAGATCGATATGGCCTCCTACTGCTGTGTCCCATTTCCCGGGCTGTATGTCTTTCCATTCGGGACGCTTTTGCAGATAAAGGTGCCCTTGCCGGTCAAATACGTGAAGATGTACCACCGGATGCAGCAGCTTTGATCCGTTGTGACATTCGCCGCGTGTTGCCGCGCCGGTTATGTTGCCCGCTTCGTCAACGATCGGGAATAATTCGTTTGAGTTGTCTGAAGCCATATTTTCTATGAAATTGTAGATTATTCGGCCGATGGCGGTGCCGACTCTGCCGATGCGCCCCATGTCTTGTTGGGGTGTCGTCCCATCTCGAGCACAAGAGTGCCGCCGTTCACCACATCATCATGGCTGATCCATGGTTTGTCCCATGTCTTGCCGTTGAGAGTCGCGCTCTGTATGTATTTGTTTTCTTCAGAGCAGTTGTTGGCGATCACTCTGAACGTCTTGCCGCCCGGCACCTTCACGCTTATGTCGGTGAATAGGGGGCTGCCGATGTTGTAGACCGGAAAACCCGGTGTCACCGGGTAGAACCCGAGCGACGAGAACACCACGAAACTTGTGAGGCCGCCTCCGTCTTCATCGCCCGGTATGCCCATGAGGTCGTTGCGGAACCACGTGTTCAGGCACTGGCGTATGCGTTTCTGAGTCTTCCAGGGCGCGCCTGCATAGTTGTAGATATATGGTATATGGAGCGAAGGCTCGTTAGCCATCGTGAACTGGCCGATATTACCGGTCTGGTCGGGCAATTGCTCGTAGAACTCGCGTTTGCCGCGTCCCATCGGTTCGGCGAATGTCTGATCAAGATTCTTTATCAGTTCCTCACGTCCTCCCATCAGTTCGCATAGATCGGCAAAGTTGTGCTGCACGTCCCAACGGTATGTCCATCCGTTGTTTTCGTCGTAGGCATCGCGCGCGCCTATGCCGCCGCTGAAACGGTAGTCAAACGGCTCAAGAAATTTGCCCTCCTTGTCTTTTGGGTGGAAGAATTTTGTTTCCGGATTCCATACGGTGCGATAGTTGTAGCTGAGTTTAAGATATTTGTCGGCATCATCTTTCTTGTCGAGAAATGATGCGATGCGGCTCAGACACCATTGGTCATAGGCAGTGCCGAGAGTCACTGCTATAGGCTGGCGTTTTTCAAATGCGGTCACTGCCGGGTCGGTTTCCTTCTCTCCCTCGCGCAGAGCCGGTATGTAGCCGTTTTTCTTGTAGAAATCATCGATCCAGCTGGCCGGTTTGCCGCTCCACGGTGCAAGCGTCTTCTCCTCTATGCCCTTGCGACAATAGAGATATGCACGGTCTGCGTCGATGTCAAGCCCTTTGTATATAGCGTCGGCCACCATTGCCACGCCGTGGTTGGAGTTCATGCGCCGGGTGTCGCCTGTGATCTCGGGGAAAGTAGGCATCCACTCTGTACCCATCTGTTCGGCCATGCGCAGATACGACTCGATAATATCCTCTTCTTTTTCCGGCTCGATGAGTGCGCGAAGCGGGTGCGCGGCGCGGTATGTGTCCCAAATCCAGTCATCGGAGTAGAAGTGATGTCCGTTGTCATCGTGGATTTTGCCGTCAAACGCACTGTAGTAGCGGCCCTCCTCGCTCAGGCACACCGGGCGCTCAAACGTGCGGTAGTACGACGTGTACAGCACTGTTTTCTGATCTTCTGTACCGCCTTCAACCTTAATGTTGGAGAGAGTTTTGTTCCACTCGTTGCGACCGGCTTTGGCTACAGCCTCGCGGTCAAACTTGCCCGGCTGCTCTCGCTTGAGGTTTCTGAGTGCCTGCTCGGTGCTGATAAACGACACGCCGTAGCGGAGATCCACTCGGCTTGTTCCGGCCGGATATTCGACTGCCATGCATGCGTTGCGCCCTTCGGCGCGTGTGGCCTTGCCGACCATGCCGTTGTCAAGCGCTCCTATTCTGGCGGGCTTTTCGGCAAACTCAACGGCAATATACACTTTCGTGCGTCGGTCAAGAGCCTGATATCCCATGATCATGCCGTTTTCCTCCCACATTTCTCCGTTGGCAGAGTTTATGGTGAGATATACCGGTAGTTTTGTGTCATAGAAACTCATCTCGTAGATCGCGATTTGATGCTCGACTGCGAGCTGGGCGCGCAATGAGTTGTC
>JAIDKP010000180.1:3198-6129 GCA_029051445.1 Muribaculaceae bacterium
TCCCATTAGTAGGGGGTCAGAGTTTCCTGGTCCCATGTCAGCGATGCCACCGGCTGGAGCGGGGTATTTTGCCACGGAGAAATGCTGAACGCCGAGCGTTCGCGGTGGTTCGTCACAATCACAGGTAGACCGCCCATGCGCTCGGTTGTGTAGTCCTGACGCGCCGGATAGATGCGCATCATGCTGTTAGGCAGTTGTATTGTAGCGAAAGTAGGTACCAGAAGATGACTGATATTGCCGATATATGGATTGACATAATCCACCGGTTCCTTTTCCGTTCCATGTGAGACCGATGCAAGCATTGCGAGCGACATCACAGACAGGAGTAATTTTTTCATGATCTAAAGCGGGTATAAACTTAAATGTGGTATAGATTGGTTTCTGATGCAAAAATAATCAACTTCTCCGGTCATGTGCGCCTTTTGCCGAAAAAAGTATTGCTATTAAGAATTTGTTTTCTTACGAATTCTAAACAGCAGAGGCTGTTCCGTGATCATAGCAACGGAGCAGCCTCATGAATAAAGTATGATATCTTTTTAGAACGCCGACGGTTTCAGATTGAGCCCGGTCTTTTCCTGTAGTCCGAAAAGCAGATTCATATTGTGGACAGCAGTGCCCGACGCGCCTTTCAGAAGGTTGTCTATGACCGAGGTGATAAGCAGCTTGTCATCGATTTTCTCGAGATGCAGCACACACTTGTTTGTGTTGACGACATCCTTGAGATCGGGAGCCTTGGTGGTCACAAATGTGAAGTTGTGATCAGAGTAATAATCCTCGTAGAGTTTCACGATCTCCTCGATCTTTAGCGGACACTGCAGGTAGACGGCTGCCATGATGCCGCGGCTGAAACATCCTCTCACAGGCAGGAAATTGATCTGCTTGTCGAAGCTTCTCTGCAGCGTTTTCAGCGTCTGGTCGATCTCTGCAAGATGCTGATGCTTGAACGGCTTGTAGATCGACACATTGTCGTTGCGCCACGAGTAGTGGGTAGTGGCTCCGGGCTTGACCCCCGCGCCTGTGCTTCCAGTGATTGCTGTCACATGCACGTCGCTGTTAAGGAGCAAATTGCGGCCGAGAGGAAGCAACGCGAGCTGAATGGCTGTTGCGAAGCATCCGGGATTGGCGACATGTTTGGCTCCGCGCACGATGCGCTTGCGGTTTAGTTCGGGCAGACCGTAGACAAAGTCATGACTGCCGTCCTCGATGCGAAAGTCGTTGGAGAGATCGACAATACGCAGATCCTCCGGCAGCTTGTCGCCATGTTGCTCCATCCATTTTCGGCTCTGTCCGTGAGGGGTGCAGAAAAACACTACATCCACTTCATCGAGCGGAGTCTCGGATGTGAATCTCATTCCGTCGGCCTCGCCTATAAGTCCTTGGTGTACGTCGGAGACAGGATTTCCGGCGTTGGATGTCGAGTTGACCCACGTCAGTTCCACATCGGGATGATTGATGAGGAGCCTGATGAGTTCTCCGGCTGTGTATCCTGCGCCTCCTATTATTCCGGCTTTTATCATTTTGTCTCTCCTAAGTCGGTCTGGCCGTTGCGGCGCTGAACGTCGTGATAGATTTTCTGCTGGTTGCCGAGGATCTTGGTGAAGCCCTTGACATCGTCGGCTGTCCAGGCGCGGCTGAGCTCGCCGTATTCTCCAAACGAGGTCTTCATCAGATCGTAGGGGCTGTCGACACCGACTATCACGTAGTGGTAGGGCTTGAGGTCGATAATGACACGGCCGGTCACATTCCGCTGCGATTCCAGTAGATAAGCTTCTATGTCACGCATTACGGGCTCAAGATACTGTGCCTCGTGGAGGAACATGCCGTACCATGTGCCGAGCTGATCCTTCCAGTACTGCTGCCATTTTGTCAGAGTATGCTTCTCAAGCACCTTGTGGGCGTTGATGATGAGCAGGGGAGCGGCAGCTTCGAAACCTACGCGTCCCTTGATGCCGATGATCGTGTCGCCCATGTGCATGTCGCGTCCGATAGCATAGGGACCCGCAAGAGCCTCGATATGCTGTATGGCTGCGACCTTATCATCGAAGCGCTCGCCGTTGACAGCAACGATCTCACCCTTCTCGAAATCGATGGTGATCTGCGAGTTCTCTTTAGCTGTCATCTGGGTGGGATATGCCTCTTCGGGCAGAGTCTGATCGCTGTGAAGAGTCTCTTTGCCGCCTACGCTTGTACCCCAGAGACCTTTGTTGATAGAATACTCGAGTTTCTTGAAATCGGCCTCTACGCCGTGTTTTTTAAGATACTCGATCTCATATTCACGTGTCAGATTCATGTCGCGGGTCGGGGTGATGATCTCGATCTCGGGCGCGAGGATCTGGAACGTCAGGTCGAAACGCACCTGGTCGTTGCCCGCGCCGGTCGAGCCGTGTGCCACGGCGTCGGCGCCGATGCTCTTGGCGTATTCGATGATGGCGATGGCCTGGAAGATGCGCTCGGAGCTCACCGAGATGGGATAGGTGCCGTTGCGCAGGATGTCGCCGAAGACCATGTAGCGGATGCTCTTCTCGTAGTACTCCTGCTCGATGTCGAGCGAGGCGTGCTTTACGGCGCCCAGCTCCAGAGCGCGCTGTTCGATGGCGGCGAGCTCGGATTTCGAGAATCCGCCCGTGTTGGCGATGGCCGTGTAGACGTCGTAACCCTTCTCTTCGGAGAGGTATTTCACGCAGAACGAGGTGTCGAGGCCTCCGCTGAAGGCCAGAACTACTTTTTTCTTTTCCATTATGATCGTTTTTTTATTATTATGAATTAATATTTGGGCAGCAGCCTGCGGACGGCTCCGCGCTCGAAGAGAAGCGGGCCTCCGCCGGGGGAGGCTGCGGCCCGCGCGATCCTGCGGATAAGAAAAATGGGTATAAATTACAATTTAATTTTAGGTTTTTTAGAATAATGAAGTGGAAAACCCTTTTGTGTGTT
>JAIDKP010000181.1 GCA_029051445.1 Muribaculaceae bacterium
GGACTCCGTCATAAAATGACCGACCGATATATCACGGCAGAATCGCGGCACCGCTTCATAGACGAGACGATGCCGCGATAGCTTTAGAAGTAAGTCATTTTAAGCTTTATTTTTAAACAAGCTCTTATACATCTTTACATACATCGGTCACCGATATCGACACTTGCGCCGGGCATTGTCAGTGCGTGGCACACCGTATTGTCCGTCGCATAATCCTCAAAACAGGTATCAGCCGATGCGTCACCCCAAAAATGCATCGGAAAGAAATTGGCGACATCGATATTCTCCATGAAGAGTCTTGCCCCATTGGCATAGTCTGTTCCTTGCCGCGGATCCACCGGAAAGAACACAATATCAATGCTTCGGGTCAACGCCATTATACGCTGCATCTCGTGCACAAAACCGGCATATGCGGTTCTTACCTCCTTGACTGTCGATTCATCCTGCCAGTGCCAGTAGTTCAGATCTCCGGCATGAAAGCAGGTGGTACCGTCATTGAATGTCACATAATAGCTCACACCCTTGTCTGTAGAGCCGAATGCCCTGACGCTGACATTCCCTGGCAATCTCTCGATTGCACCGCCATCATGTATCCATGCCACAGGAAGGCTGTCGCCGATACCATTCCCGTTGATATCATCCGACAGAACATACATTCTCTGATGATTTTGCGCCATATTGAAGATAGCATGATTAAAGTGATCCTCATGGCAATGAGATACAAAAAACAGAACAGGCTTCTTCGGATTGGCTTCAAGAATGCGTTTAAGGGCATCCGAAGGATCACGATAGTAGTCAAAAACCACTGCGACCTCTTCCCTGTCAACCACAAACCCGCTGTGGTCAAGATATGTTACACGCGTTTTCATATATCTGTAAATTAGACTTGAAAGGTTAATACACTCTTCTCTTTATTTGAGCATACCGGCGACCCGGTTGTCACACTTCAACGGTAAGCCCGTCATAAGCAGCATATACGCCTTCGGGAAGCTGCGATGAGATATCGGCATGAAGACCGATCTCATGACTCATGTGAGTCAGGTAAGCTCTTTCAGGCATTACTGATTCTATAACATCCAATGCCGATTTCAGGTTCATGTGAGATCTGTGTTCACGTTCACGCAATGCATTTACGACCAAGACTTTCACGCCTTTTAACGCTTCGATTGTCGGCACAGGCACCTCCGATGCATCCGTTATATACCCCAGATCACCGATCCTGAAACCGACCATATCCAGACTCCCGTGACGCAATCCAAGAGGAAGCACGTCGACACCTCCGGCATTAAACATCACATAATCCTCTATTTCAACAAGATTGAGCACCGGGCTTCCGGGATAATGCCCTGACCCGAAACAATATGAGAGATTACACCTCAACTGCGATGCGACATCACCGCGGCAATACACTGTCAGTCCGTTTTTATATGTCAGCGGGCGAAGATCGTCAAGGCCGCCGACATGATCATAATGGACATGTGTCAGAAGAACACCGTCAAGGCTGCCGTTTCTGATCGTCCTGAGATATTGCTCCCTGAAATCCGGTCCACAGTCTATCAGAATACGCCTTGCTTCAGTCTCAATCACAGCCGAAGTGCGCAGACGGCAGTCTCGGGGATCCGACGAGCGGCACACCCGGCAGTCACAGCCGATCACAGGTACTCCGCACGATGTGCCTGTGCCAAGAAACGTCAGTTTCATTCCGGATACTGAAGTAAATTCAACCTGCTATTACTTTCTGAACTCCTCAAGCAACCCGTCCCTGAACACAAGATAGATTCCACCGTCATATTCCCACCTTTCATATGCCGAGGAATAGTCATGTCCGCGCAATATATCCTTGGGAGATCCGAGCGACAGACGCACAAGATCACGGGTCATACCCTTTTTCAGACGGCCCTCGACAATTGCACGCCACACATCCTCCTCGATCTGCCCGTATTTGTCACGCGGATTAACAAGAGAAAACAGATGCTCGAAATTTCGTGTAGCCCGTCGCCCGTTGCCGACACTCATATACACAGAAAAAAGCCCCTGCCCTTTCAGAGCGTCGTCAATTGGTTCAAACTCGACTCTCACCGGAAAGTCAAGATTGCCGGGGCCGACATTCACAACCCTGACCGGTATATACTTAAGTCTTGTCACGGTTTTAAGATCACGATCGAGCCAGCGCGGAGTCATTATATAATATGTATTTCCGACAAGTCGTCCTTTGAGTCGCTCCGAAACATCGGGATCTACCGTAAACGGTATCTCTACGACATCACGGCTGTTCAGCTCCTCTACTGATGCATTCACGCGATATACAAGTCTGCCGCCACTTCCCCGCTTCACAAAGACAAGATCTGTCGCTTCCCCTAAAGGAGAAACAGCCTTTACCGCCTCCTGGTACTCGATAACATCACCCGGAGCAAGCTTGATGTCACCGAGCGAGGCTCCAAAATTCAGCATCGCCTTTTGGTCCTCGACAATAAATGCCTTGCCGCGGGGCCACTTGCCAAGAGGCTCTGTGGCGATATCGGCAAGATACAGGCGCTCGGCTGTCGGATCCGATGCATTCTGACGCTTTAACTCCGAGTTCCCGATACGGGGAGTACTCTCCACACCGGTGAAACACCCTTGCAGAGCCAGCGCCAGTGCCACTGCTGTAAATATTAATCCCCCTCTGATCATTCTCGTCCTGTTTCCTCGGCTATTCTGTCTGGCAGAAGATCGAAATCCTCAAAACACCATGTCTCTGGGTTGAAATTACCGGCAAGGAGATGACGGTAGATTTTCAGGCAAGCCCAGGCATCAATTGAGGCATAACGCTGTTGTGCTGGCGACAGCTCGTCAGCTTCCCAGTTCGACAGACGCTGAGCCTTCGATATGCGTTGCCCGAAAATGATTCCATACACTTTCTGGAGACTCATGTCTGAAATATCAAAACCTTTCACATAATCCTGAAGTTCAACAAAACCGTCAGGATTAAAACCGTCGCACACCTTGCATATCGAGTGAAAGTCATCTTTGATCGACAGACCGATCTTAATCGGGCTGTTCGACTCAAGAAAATCGCGCATCACATTAGGCATACCCGTTTTGTTAAGACGGATCAGAAAACACTCCTCGTCTGTCGACAATTGAAGCAGCGCGACCTTGTGGGTTTTACCTTTGGTGAACGTCGGTCTGGTCTCCGTGTCAAAACCCACCATATCACATTTAGTCAGATAGGCAACAACATCACGGACTCCGGATATCGTATCGACAACATGAATCCTTCCGTCATATTCGACAGGAGGAAGTTGCGCCAATTGTTCTTTTGTTATAGATAACATCTCTACTTTTCAGTCGTTTCTGACGACACTTCCTTTATAAATGTCACACATAAGGCTCCTGAAGCAAGCAAGATGCCGGCAACAATCATCATACCCCACTGTGGGGCAAGACCGCCTTCTGTACCGATGGCGCTCAGAATCCAACCGCCTGCTATGGCACCGACAATCTGAGGAATACAGATAGTACCGTTAAACAAGCCGAGATAAGCGCCGATATTGCCCCCTTTCAGCGAGTTGGTCAGAATCGTGAATGGCCATGCAAGCATAGCTGCCCATGAGCAGCCTATCAGAAGGAAAGAGACAAACAGCAGATACTGATTGGTGAAGAGACCGGCAGTGACAAAACCGGCGGATCCGAGGAGAAGGCTCAATGCATAGCTGAACTTACGGCTTCGGAAACGTGGCAGAGCGACTGCCCACAACACCGAGCCTATAGCCTGAACGGCAAAAAGAATTCCCACCCAGTTTCCGGCGGCGTTATACTCATTTGAATCCGCGTTCAGCACAACATGCTTCTCAAGAGTGGCTGTTGCTGGATCTGCTACAGTCACCGTTTTGACATCCTCAAGATAAAGAGTATGGCTCTGAGGATCCTCCCCCATCATTCCGGCAAATATCAGATCTGAGTTCTTTGGCAGAAACTCAAGCGGGACAATAAGCTTGCCGTCGTTTATAACCTCGGCACTATCTGCCGTCAGCACATGCTTTGCGCTGTGGCTCACCACACGGCCCGATGCATCTGTAAAGCTGATTCCGGTTACATATTCCGTAGTCGGACAATCAAATGCGTTCTTGGCGACTGTACCGTTGGTATAAGTCCACATAAAGAGGAAAGCCATCCAGCAGAAAAATTGGACGAGGCCGACCGACCAGAATGTCTTGGGCGCGTTCATCAGAAGACCGACAAGACTCTCACGCTTTTCAGTCGGCTTTGCCTTTGAGTCGGGACATCCGTTATAATCGGCATAAACATGAGGAGGCCATTCCTTGATTTTGACAAGCGAATAAATCACACAAAGAAGAAGGATCATGGCTCCGGCATAGAACGAATACACCACCGTCGCCGGTATGACACCCGCCTCTGCGGTATTCTGGATGCCGATCCAGGTCAACAGGAAAGGGAAAACAAACCCGACAATACTGCCTGCATTGCATAGAAAGCTCTGTATGGAGTAGGCAAGACCCTTCTGCTTCTCGTTGACCATATCCCCTACAAGCATCTTAAATGGCTGCATTGCCATGTTGATTGAAGTGTCAAGCAGCATGAGAGCGACCAGACCAAGCATGATAGCCGATGATACTCCAAGATGAAAACTGCCGGCATTGGGAAGCAGACACATCACGGCGACTGCGATCACTGCACCGATTATCAGATATGGCAGACGGCGCCCAAACCTGTTCCAGGTCCGGTCACTCATGGTACCGACGATAGGCTGGACTATAAGCCCCATAAGAGGAGGAAGTATCCAGAAATAACTCAGATCATGCGGATCCGCACCAAGAGTCGCGAATATTCTCGAGACATTCGCACTCTGAAGAGCATAAGCGATCTGGACACCAAAAAAACCGAAACTCAGATTCCACAACTTCCAGAATCCCAGATCAGGCTTGACTTTCATTGCTTAATGTGATTTTTTTATTTACAACGATCCGTTTCCTTCTGCTTCAGGAGGCAGAGGCATGTCATCTGCCGCAACACCGTCAGCAAGTCTGTTGAGCCACTCAATCTCATCCTTCCATATCACAGGAGCAGGAGTCTCGAGTATGATGGGCATATTGTCCATGCGGCTATCCCGCATAAGCATCTCGAAAAACTTTGGACCGAGAGTCCCGCGACCAAGACTCGCATGGCGGGCGACTTTGCTTCCGCAACCTTTTTTGGAGTCATTGAGATGTATGGCCGAAAGATACTCGAAACCTATCGTGTCGCCAAACTCTCGCCATGTACGCTCGTAGCCTTCGGGAGTCGACATGTCATATCCCGCTGCAAATGTGTGGCAAGTGTCAACGCACACACCCACACGGCTTTTGTCCTCGACCCTTGAAATTATCTCGGCAAGCTGCTCAAACGTGTATCCGAGATTGGAGCCCTGACCGGCTGTGGACTCTATGACTGCCTTTACGCCCTCGCTGCTGTCAAGAGCAAGATTGATAGACTCTGAAATCACACGTAGACACTCGTCCACACTGCATTCCTTCAGGTGGGATCCGGGATGGAAATTTAGCAGCGACAGACCGAGTTGGCGGCAACGCGAGATCTCATCGGCAAAAGCCTCACGCGACAGTCTCAGCTTCTCGGCATCAGGAGCACCCAGATTTATGAGATAACTGTCATGAGGCAGAATCATGGACGCATCATAACCGAAACGGATACAATTCTCCTTGAACGCCTCAGCCTCTTTCGCCTTTATCTCAGGCGAACGCCAGCGCGATGGGTTGCGCGTGAAAAGAGCGAATGACCTCGCGCCTATTTCAGCTGCATTGCCCGGTGCATTGGAGACACCGCCCGAAGTCGACACATGAGCACCTATATATTTCATTTTCATCTATCTTCCTGATTTATCGTATCTCCTACAAAAATACGAATTTTCACCGAAAAAACACACTCCTATGCAAAGACTGAATGAATAAACTGCTGAATCACATTGACCGTTAAAACACACTTTTCAATCGTCTCTTCTCACGCAAAGATACATGACGACATAGAGACAAAATGTGTTAATTGGCCATTCCCTTCAACTCATTCATTTCATCATAAGCAGCCCATTCCGGATCATTTTCCGCTGAAATTTCAAGTGGCAGAAGCGGCAGAGCCGACAGTGCCTCATTGATCTTCTTCTGGAAAATATGAGTCGACAGAGTGTAGAAAACCCATGTGCGCTCGCCGCCGCCAGTAAACACTCCGGTCAGAACTGCCACAGGATCCTTGTGGAACACTGTACGCAACCCCGTATCGGCCTGCTCGATCAGGTCGGCTGTGCCATCGGTCTCCGACGGCATTCCGTCACCGCCATACTTCCAGGCGATTTCAACCCTGATAGTAAACCGCACATTGCCGCGGAACTTGTCGATATCCTCGCGTCCCGTGACCATCAGCAGATTACCCGCTTCATCTTCGGCAGGAGTGGTCCACCACTCCCCGCCGAAATCTATCTCATCCTTCTTCATGATATCATTCCTACAATTTTTTGATCGTATCCAGAAGCGTCTGGCCAAGTCCGATCGTATATCCCGACGAGTGGAACACTATACGGTTGAACGTGTCGGCTATCACAAATACAGGAGCAGCCGAGCTCTCCATCTCACGGTTTACCGCACCTGCGATAGACCCGTCGATATCACGTCCGAGAATCACATTCGACGGAAGTTTGGGAAGTGCGGCAAGATACTTCGATGCCGACTCGTCATCCGAGCCTTCGATCAGTATAACCATCGGTATGCCGGTAGCCTCGAGATCCGATGCGACCGATGCGATATCACGTATCGCGTGATTCGACGGCTCGTCGCCGACGGTAAGCATTCCAAGTATAAAATACCCGCGTCCGGTAGCCGAAAGGATCGTCTGCTCCTCACCGGTAGCACTGTTGCGGAAAAGACTCTCTGAGTTAAGCGACCCTATCACCTGCACTGCCGTTGTGTCACGGCGTATTGTCAGATCCACATTCGTTGTCTCGCCATCCTTGATCTCAAACAACTCACAGCGTGCAAGCACACCGCCGTTGGCAAGACGCTGCCCGGTAGTAAGCAGATACTGTCCGCAATCCATCGCGACATCATTTGCAAAATCGGTCGACCAGCTTCCGCCTTCGTCATAATTCAGCAGCTGAGGCACACCGCCGTCAATACGCGATAATGTAAAATGCGTGTAGTAACGCGCATCTGCGATATGTTCCATAGGCTCATAGCTCAGATTGAGACGTCCCTGAGGTTGGGCGGCTGGCTGTATGTCCGACGTAAACGACGCGTCATGCCATACGATCTCCTTGCTGCGACGCTCTCCCCACTGAGGTTTGCCGGTAACACCGTCAATACGGGCCGGTATCTCCATTGTTCTCGCGAGTGCGACGAAATAGATATTTCTTGACACCGCATCCGACTGCTTCATCCTATGCACCTCTGCCGGCGACATCCTCAGCGTGTTGGGCTGCCAGGGACTCACGATCTCCACACTCTTGTCGACTTCCGCAACAAGCCGTGTCGGATCAGCTCTGAATTTCATTACGTCGCTCTTGTCATACGCATTGGCAAGAGCATCCCGGAATCGGGTCAGAGACTCATTTGCCACACGCGGATTCAACACCCATGGATCATCCGATGCTCCGGCATGATCCAAAAGAACATCCATTGTGATATCCGAACGATCCTTCATCGAAATCAGTTCAAGCAAACGCAATGCATTCTCACGCTTGTCGGCCGGCACACTGCGAAGGAAATCGGCAAGCACAGTTCCGTTAGCGCGGGCATCCGTCATGATGCTCGTCACTCTCTCGGCATCAACCCCAAGCTCTTCCGAAAGCCTATGAGCCGCATCCGGAGTCACAAACAAAGCATCCTCGCGGTCCTTTCTCATCTGATCCTCGGCTGCTTTGCGGCGGTCATTTTCCCGTCGCTGGTCATCTGTCACAGCCGGAAGCGACGCGCCGGCTTTAGGAGGCACGATATCAAAATCCCAGCTGCCTGTTGTGCTTCCGGTTTTATCAAGCACCACAGTTACCTCACGGTCCTTGCCAACAGTAGCCTGGCGGAACCCGAAATTGCCATTGCCGTCACTACCCCATATAAGCATATCCCCAAGACCGGCAACCACCGAACTACGCCCTGCCGCATCCGATCTTTTTACAACCAGAGGATAAAACTCGGCATAATTATACAAAGTATAACTTGTGCGCGCACCCTCCACTGGATTGCCGAGCACATCAGTCACCCTCACATGAAGCGTATCTACAGGAGCATAATTCTCAGTTACATTGATATCAGTATAACCGGGAGCTTTAAGAAGAATCTCCTCCGACCCGTTGTAGTCGCCGATAACACGCGTACTCATCATCATTCCGCGCGAGGCCGGATCATTAAACCACCCCAGATCAAGCACCGGCTCCGGCTCACAGGCACCGATAAAATGCCATTTGCCATCGGCCCAGGCCTCCACCCAGGCATGATTGTCATCTGTATGCGCCCAACGCGGAGTATAGATCTGTCGGGCGGGAATACCGACTGCCCTGAGAGCAGCGACTGTAAATGTCGACTCCTCGCCACATCGTCCGATACCGGTATAGACTGTCATCATAGGAGCATGAGTGCGGCCGTCCGAGGGCTGGTATGTCGCCTTTTCATGACACCAGTGGTTCACCTCAAGTATCGCCTCGGCCATAGAAAGATTCTTCACCCTCTCCTTGAGCTCTCCGTAAAATACACTACGGCTGTCATCAAGAGGCTCGTTATTGACACGAAGCGGCAATACAAAGTGATAGAACTCACGGTCAGGCACAACCTTGCCCCACGGCATTTCACTGCGTGTCCTGAGGGTCTGATCCACATTCTTCAGAAAGAAATCGCCGCTGTAATCCGTCACATCAGGCAATGGCATGTAGGCATAAAGGAACTCAAGAGCGTTGCGCTGTTCCGGTGTGAGGTCACGGTCAAAAACCTCACTGTGAAGAGCCACGCTCCTCACCGAGTCTCGGCGGGCAATATAGTCGTCTTTAACCTTACCCTCGGCCGTAATTGCCGTTGCAAAAATAAGCCCTGCGACTATTGCTTTGGTTATATTCATTTTGTTATAGCACTTACTATTTGTTTTACAAGATCTTCCGATGTCGACAGTGTCGCATATTCATCACTTCCGGCAGCCCCCATCGCCACATCTCCACGCCTGAACTTCATTACAGACGCGATAGGTCGGCGGGCCGAGGCATGTATCTCATGCGCGCCGCTACGGCAGAGTATTTCTTTGGCATTGGCGGCATTTACACCGCCCCCCGGCATCACTGAAAGATTTGAGCCTGCAGCCGCCACAAGACTTGCAAGGAGATCAACACCCTCCAACGCAGTCGGAGCCTGACCCGATGTCAACAACCGTTCGATACCAAGATCGATAAGCTGCTCGAGCGCTTCATGCGGATTTCGGCACAGATCAAATGCCCTGTGAAAAGTCACACTCTTTCCCCTGGCCGCTTTCACCATTGCCTTTACAGTCTCATGATCAACATCACCCTCAGGAGTCAGTGCACCTATGACGACACCGTGCGCGCCACAATCCACTGCCACTGCGATGTCGTCAAGCATCACACGCAATTCATCACTGCCATACACAAAATCACCGGGACGGGGTCTTATCAGAACATTCACATCAATCCCGCCGACAGCGACGGCCGACCTGATTAGACCGGCCGATGGAGTCATTCCCCCTTCGGCAAGACCTGTGCAAAGTTCAACCCTGGCCGCGCCTCCATCTCTGGCAGCATAAACACTGCGGAGATCTCCTGCACAGACCTCAAGCGATCTGTTTATTGTTTGCTCCTGATTATCAGTCATGGACTATTTCTCTCAATTACATTCCGGCAACGTTTCCGCCGACTCTTTATCTTTTATCTCCAAAGATAATAATCAATATATGTTTTACAACAATGTTTTATAACACCTGAAATAATTTTGACAAATGATTTTTAACCCCCATTTTTGCAACGCAAACCAGAAAACAATCTTTTTTACCTTAGAAATTGTACCTATTGGAAACCATAAAAAGG
>JAIDKP010000182.1 GCA_029051445.1 Muribaculaceae bacterium
TTTATAATAGAGAGGAATATGACCGTTATTGATTTTTCGGTAGATACAGCCGACTGGTGGGATATCGATGGTATCCCTACTCTCAGGGCGGTATTCTCGCTTGACGACATGCAGGAGAAGATCGCGATACTCGAGGAGGATCTTGACGATATCGCCGTGGAGCGTATGAAGTTTTTTATGTCGCGTCTGCTCCGGCCCGGTATGCATCTTGAGCGTCGTGATTTTCGTTTTTCCGGTCGTGACCGTATGCCGCAGTGGCGCGACGATGTGGAGAACGGTCGTCTGCATTTCACCTATTTTATGAGTTCGGACCGCACTATGACCGATGCGGAGGTTCCGGTGCTGTGGTACTATGACCAGCTTTATGCCTGCACGATTGATCCACGCATGAAATTCTGCGGCAACGGCGCGCATGTGGTCGACAGGGTGTCGATGATGATGAAGCTTGCCACGCCGTCGGGCAAAGTCTATCCGTATTTCCGTATCGAGGAGCCTGACAATAACGGCATGATGATCACGCACTGCACGTTCCGCCGCACAGCTGTCAGGCCTACGGTGAGGCTTTCAGGTCTTGCCCATGAACAAGGTCTCACGGTCTTTCCTCCGATATTCGATACGATAGAGCGCGCATCGTGGGGCAACAGCCATTTCATCGCCTCATTCAACGGAACATCGGGCGTGGTGACTTCAACCGGTGGCTTTTCCGATATTTTTCTTCGTCATCTGCCTCCGCTTCCTGTTGTCGACATGGACAAGTATAACCGGGATCTTGACACGTGGTTGGGCAGTCGGGAGATGCATGTGTATTATCGCGATACGGAAATGGCTGTACCTACCGACGGTGACGGTGAACTGCTTTATCAACCCGGCAGGTTTCTGCGGTCGGGCTTTTTTGTGGATGCCACCACATCGCTGGGGTGTCCGGCTCCGGGTGTGCGTACGCGCTATATGATTGTGTCGAACAGAGGTGTCAAGCTTCATGATGTGCCCGGTATCGCCGACCAAAATCCGTCGCTTCTGATATGGGATCTGACGATATTTGACTATAACGCTGTTTTCTATGTGGTAGGGGAGTCTTTCTACAAGGGTGTGCGGCTTATTGTGCTTCTGCATGTGCCGGCATCGCTTCCCGGTGTCGCCTGTGACAATATGACCCGAGATGCTCTTGAACGGTTTGACCGCAATTATCAGGATCTATGGCCGGAGGGGAGCCGCGCACGCCGTGTGGGCGAGCTGTCGGTTGCGGCGCAGGAGGCATTCATGGAGTCGATGGACCGGGAGGAGGTAAAACCTCTGTCGATGAATGCCGACTGGCGTGAACGCACAAAGCAGCTGATCGGGATAGCCGGTAACCGTCTTGTAGGGCTTGATCCATATGAAGCTGAAACCGGCAACGAGACAGTGGAGATTGTGCGCGGCATTCTTGATGCGGAAGGAGGACTTGACGATGTCTTGCCTGATTTTGAGCTTGCATCCCGTCCGTCGCCGCTTTATCGTGGTGGACCGGAATGATGGCACCGTCCAAAGGGATACTTATAGTTGTCGCCTCGCTCACGGGTGGAGGAGCCGAGAGAGTTGCCGCAGTGTGGGCCGACGGTCTGGCTGAATCGGGACACAGGGTAACGGTGCTGACCGATCTGTCGCAGCCTGTGACCTTTATGCCGTCGCATCGGGTGAGGCCTGTGTCGTTCGGGCTGACTCCAAGACCGGCCGGCAGGGGATTGCGTTTCGCTTCGTGGGCCGTGGTCTCAAGATTTCGTGCCGCCATGGCGTTATGGCGTATTCTGAGGGATGAGAGGATTGATGTGATTGTCGACGTAGGTCATCAGTATGGTGCCGAGGTGCTTGCGATAGGACGGCTAAAGGGTGTGAAGCTGTTGCAGACAGATCATAACGCGTGCACGCGTCCGGCCGATATGCCTATGAGGTTGCGGGAACGATGGCGCAAGTTTGTGCAGGCGAGGTTTTATGACGCAGTGACGGTGCTTACGGAACCCGACCGCAGGGAAATGTCGCGGATAGGGGTGAAAAATGCCGTGGTACTGCACAATCCGCTGATATTTGAAAGATATGCGGGGGAGGGATTGCGTGAGAAGGTTGTGGTTGCTGTCGCCAGGCCCGGAGCTTTGCGGATCAAAGGTGTCGATGTTCTGCTTGAGGCGTGGCGTGGTGTTTCGGAAAGGCATCGCGACTGGCGGCTGCGTATAGTGGGAGTGTCGCCGGCCGATGTCGGTGAGTACGACGGAGTGGAGACGGTGCCGTTCAGAGGTGATATTGCAGCCGAGTACCGGCGGGCTGAAATATTTGTGATGCCGTCGCGGTGTGAAGGGTGGGGGCTTGCGGCAGTCGAATCGATGTCGCAGGGATGTGCGGCCATAATTTGCGATTTTGAGGGGCGTCAGCGCGAATATGTCTCCGATGGGGTGAACGGGCTGGTTTGCCGCTCCGGTGATGCGGGGGGGCTTGAAAATGCAATTGAGAGGGTAATCAGCGACGACGGTCTGCGACGGCGGCTACAACTTGCCGCGCCGGATGGGCTTGAAAGATTTGCTCCGGCTCTTGTGGCGCGTAGGCTCGAGAAGATCATCTACGGGGTCTGTGGTGACAGCGAGTCGTAGATAGCCGATGTGGCTTCGGCTATGTTCTCCCAGTCGTAGGCCGACATGTCGTAGCTGACCTGACTGCGCGGAGTGCTGAAAAATGAAGTAAGCCGATCGGCCAGTGCGACAGCATCGCCGGGTGTAAAATAAGCATCGCCGGTGAGTTCGGGAATGTGGTTGGCCGGAATGTCGGAGGCTATCACCGGGATGTTGTGGCTCATGGCTTCGAGCAGTGCAATAGGCAGCCCCTCGTGTGTCGAGGGTATCACAAACAGCGAGGCACCGGCAAAGAGCCTCGCCAAAGGCTCGCCCGAAATGAAGCCGGGCATCGACACTCCGGCATCCTTCCCGAGTTTCCGAAGGTAGCGCGAATAGTGGGAAGGGAAATCGGCATCTCCGGCAATGACCAGCTCTATGCCTCTGTCCCTGAGCTGTGAAATGCGATAGGCTTCGATGAGTGTGTGGAACCCTTTTTCTTCGACAAAACGCCCGAGTGCAAATATATAAGTCTTTGTACCGGTTGTTTCTATCGGAGCCGGAGTGTTTGCTCCGTTGGGGATATAGGTGACTTTGGCGGCTGATCTATAGCGCGATACAAGCCGGTCGGCGATGTGTGGCGACACGGCGATTACTTTATGGGCATACCGCATGGCTACGCGTTCGCCAAGCCGGAGCATGAGTCGTGGGAAACGCCCCCATTTCGCACGCTCGTAGTCTAAGCCGTGGTGTGTGACGAGAACTTTCATGCCGAGTATGCGTGCAATCGGCGTGAGAAGCGCGGGGCCGATGGCATGGATATGGAGAATGTCGGCGTGATCGCGTTTTGCCGCCATGACACAGCTGAAAGTGTGGAGTATCGCTTCAAGATTTCTGCTACGAGGCACGCTGAAAGTTCTCAGCGTCACGCCACGATAGCTACTTCCGGTAAAGGTCATGTAGGGGCGGCGGCATCCGACGGTTATCTCGTGGCCGCGTGTGGCAAGGCGCTGCAACAACTGCTCGCAATGTGTCTCGACTCCGCCCATGATCCCGGGAATCCCTCTTGTGCCTGTAACCCATATTCTCATGGCTGAACTGATTGATCCTTACCTCCAAGCAGGGTTATTGACAACGCGAATGCAACCCAGAGCGATGCCGGGAAAATAAAACCTATGAATCCGCCGAGTCCCGATACACTGACTCCGGCTATTACGGCAATATACAGCGATGAGAGGCGGTAGGAGCGTATAAAATAGTATATAACAAGGAAGAATGCAGACTGGATGATGAGTCCGATCACACCTATCTGGAGTATCGTCTGCAGTTGGGTGACTTCAACGACTGTGGGCATCTCGAGAGAGTTTTCGGCCGACTGATCATGATAAAATTCGTTCTGATAGAGCAGGGAGGTGTTGAGTGCCGACTGTGACGGGTGGATAAATCCGAAGCCGGTAAGAACCCGTTGCTGCTCATACAGGAGCAGGAATTTCGGAATTGCCTGTGCCATGCGTCCGGACCCGAAGTCGGCTATGGCTGTAACATCGTTGTCCCGGATTGCTTCTCTGGCATCGACAAACTGATCGACAGTCGAGGCGACACGCATGAATGACCCTGTCGAGGAGTCGATATAATATAGCGCGATAAATGCCACTATGCCGGGAAGGATGTAGCGGCGCAGGCTCGTGCGGCTCGAGAGGCCGATGAGAGACACAACCGCTATGCCGGCAAGAAAAGTCATTGTGCGGCATGCGATGGCACCTGCAAGGATAACCAGCCACCATTTAGGTTGCAGCCTGTAGCGCGTCGCCGCGATCCATGCTCCTATTGTCCAGATGAACAGGCCCGCAGGCCATTTTCGGGGGAAATAGGTTGTGAACGGTGCCCAGAAAAGGTCATTCCAGACAGAATTGTGCGGTGTGCCGCCGGCGGTGGGTGTGCACGGAACGAGCACATCGCCGCAAAGAATGAAGCCGTCGATGAAATAAAACGCCGCCAATGCTATCGAGTAGAGCACGACATAGCGCATGATGAGGTCAATGTCGGGCCGTCGTTTCCGGAAGAGTATGAGCGGGACGGTGAAGGCGATGACGAGAAAATAATAGCGCATCAGGCGTATCTGGACAGTCATGGGCTCGTCGCTGGTCATAGCTATGATGATAACCGCAACAATGAATGCCGCCGTGGCTGCAAGAATGCGCATGACATCGCGGGAGTAGCGGAATGCCGCTGCCGCCACCGCTCCGCCAAGCAACATGACGTCGCACCACTTGAAGGGGAATGCCGCTTCGGTGTACATGCCCGACACGGTGGCAAGGATAAAGAGCTGTACGGTGAATTCCTCCCGGCACCTGAAAAAACGGTCGGCAAGAATGAAAAACGCGATCGGATATCCCGGGTAGAACTGTAGGCCGATCATCGCAAGTGAGAGAAGCCATGCAATGCTCCACCCCCACTCGGCAGCGGAGGCATGAAAGTCGATTCTTTCATGTGGCGCGTTCATCGTGCCGGCTCAGTCTCTTTTGACGAGGATATGACGGACGAGAAGTACCATTTGAATGGCATGGCAAGCAGGCCAATGACCAGTGCGGCCGCGAGCACTGTCGCCGGGGAGCTCTCGGTGTCGAGCGTTAGTAGATACGGCTCGTCGACTATCTCGCCGCGCCCCATGGTGTTGACCATGTTCAGACTCGTCTCCTCGCGCTGTTCAAGGAGGAATATCATGAGCTGCTCCTGTACGGTCTGCCGGCGCATTATGTCGCGGTAGGTGCGTTCCTGCGAAGGGACTGCATCGAGGCGTGCCTGCGACGAACGATTTTTGACAGACAGTCTCTCAACAGCCACACGCGCGTTTTCGACAGATCGCTCTACTGATTTTTTTACCGCATCACGCATCCCGTCGATCTGACGGTTGAGGCGTTCGAGAGCCGGGTTGCCCGGACGGGCGCTTTTCTCAAGGCTGATGCGCTGCATGATGAGTTCGTTGTAGGCCGCTACGGCTTCCGACTCGCTTTCGCCGAGACCAAGCACCGGGATGAAATCGTAGGAGTTGGCCGGATTGTCGATGAACTCTTTGGTAAGTTGCAGGACACGCGCGTTTGTCTCGGCCTTGAGCAGCTCCTGATCTATGACAGCCCGCTCTCCGAGCATGTACTCAGCTTCGGCCTTTAGGTCGGATAGGCGGTTGTGTTTTTTGAAACTCTCGATACCCTGCTCGCTTTCCGACAATTCGCCTGTGAGGCGTGCAAGCCGGTCGTCGATGAAGCGCAGAGTCTGATTGTCGCGCAGTCTCTTTGCTTCTATGCCACGCCGGTTGTACTCGTCGATGAGTGTCTGAAGCATTGCTGTCGCAAGTTCACGGTTGTCGCACTCATAGGAGAGTGAGACAACATCGGCAAGTTTGCTCGGGATGTCGACAGTAAGTTTTCCGGCAAGCTCTTCGGCCGCCCGCGAGTATCCGGTGGTGCGTATGGTCATTTTCAGCGACCGGTCATGCGGCATTGAGTCGGTCGGCTGAAAGGTGAATGCTCCATAGGGGGTGTCCAGGGTGAGAGGGAG
>JAIDKP010000183.1 GCA_029051445.1 Muribaculaceae bacterium
GGATAGTCGATGCCGGCGCTGATATAGTAAGACTTACAGCACAGGGAATCAGAGAAGCGGAAAACCTGGGATGTATCAGGGCAGAACTGCGCTCATCGGGGTGCGATGTCCCTCTGGTTGCCGACATTCATTTCAATCCGAAGGCTGCTTTTGCGGCTGCAGCGCAGGTTGAGAAGGTGCGTATCAATCCGGGTAATTTTGTGGATCCGGGGCGCACGTTCAAGAAGATCGATTTTACTGATAAAGAGTATGCCGAGGAGCTTGTGCGGCTTGAAAATGCTCTTGTGCCTTTTTATGAGACCTGCCGCGCGAATAACACTGCGGTGAGAATCGGTGTGAATCACGGGTCTTTGTCTGACCGGATAATGTCTCGCTACGGTGATACTCCGGCCGGAATGGTAGAGAGTGCAATGGAGTTTCTACGCGTTGCCGAGAAAGTGGCTTTCAGAAATATCGTTATCTCGATAAAGGCGTCGAATACAACTGTGATGGTTGAGACTGTACGCCGCCTTGTAGCTGCGATGGATGCCGAGAATATGGATTTCCCGCTTCATCTCGGAGTAACTGAGGCCGGCGACGGGGAGGATGGCCGTGTGAAAAGTGCAATAGGTATCGGAACGTTGCTTGCTGATGGAATCGGTGATACGATAAGGGTCTCTCTGAGCGAGGACCCTGAAAATGAAGTGCCTGTGGCGCGTGAGTTGCGTGATTATATAGTGAAACGTGTAGACTCACCGCATATTGATGGTGTGGTAGCGGATGGCTTTGATCAGATAATGCCGAAGCGTCGCACGACAAAGAAGACCGGATGTCTGGGAGGAGGGCAGGTGCCGGCAGTTGTCACTAGTAATACTTATACAGGAAATGCTGAATATACCCCGGATATTACAGGGGCCGATGGATTTATCCTCCATGACACAGAAGAGGGAATCAATAGTCTTGTCGAAAAGATAGAATCGTGCCCGGAAAAGGCGGTTCTGCTCACATCGTCACACCGGAATCATGTCGGTGCGGTTAAGAGTGTGATCCACGGGCTGATGCAGCATGGAGCAGATGCTCCGGTGGTTGTGAAATTCAGCTATAAAGATAGCGGCCTCCAACCCTGGCAAGTGAGTGTGAGGGCAGCGGCTGATTTCGGCGCTCTGATACTCGACGGACTTATAGACGGAATAATTATAGACACCGATTGCATGAGCGATGATGATACAGTGAATCTTGCTTTTGCAATATTGCAGGGTACACGCTCACGCATAACACGACCGGAGTATATCGCATGTCCCGGTTGCGGACGCACGATGTTTGACCTGCAGACGACGCTTGCCAAAGTAAAAGCAGCAACGTCGCATCTGAAGGGGTTGAAAATAGGAGTGATGGGGTGTATTGTCAATGGGCCGGGGGAGATGGCCGATGCTGATTACGGATCTGTCGGTGCAGCCGTCGGAAAAGTCAGTCTTTATCGCGGCAAGGAGTGTGTCGAGCGAAACATTCCTCAGGATGATGCGATTGATCGGATGATAGAGCTTCTGAAGCATGATGGAGTGTGGACTGACAAGTAACGGTCTCCGTGTGCTCGTGCATACGGCTTCCGGTGCCAATGTCGAGTGCTGCGGCATAATGGTGAATGTGGGAAGCCGGGATGAGGATACTTCTCGTGAAGGCCTGGCGCACTTTGTAGAGCATACTCTGTTTAAGGGTACTGCTAAAAGGCGTGCATGGCACATACTCAACCGCATGGAAAGTGTCGGGGGAGAGCTCAACGCCTATACAAATAAAGAGGAAACGACGGTCTATACAGTCGCACCGTCGGGGCATTTCGACCGGTCTTGTGAACTTCTTGCCGATATCGTGATCAATTCTTGTTTTCCTGATGGCGAACTGGAAAAAGAGCGGGATGTAGTGTGTGACGAGATTGACTCATATCGCGATGTCCCGTCGGAAATGATTTTTGATGAGGTCGACGAGCGTTTGTGGAAGGGAGCGTCGCTTGCACACAATGTGCTTGGTACAAAAGATACCGTCGGCAGTTTTACATCGGAAGATTGCCGGAGGTGGCTTGACGAGATGTTCACTCCCGGCAATTCTGTGTTTTATTATACCGGTGCGATGAAGGCAGCCGATGTGATCAGGAAGGTTGAAAAGTATTTTGCGGGATATGCCAGGCCGGACAGGGTTATAAGCCGAGGAAAACCGGAAAATTCGGCTGTCTATGACGAGCATCTGAAAATAGATTCTCATCAGTGCCATGCCGCGGAGTCGTTCAGACTGCCCGGACTCGGATATGAGCTTATGCCTGAGATAAATCTCTTATGCAATATACTCGGTGGACCGGGCATGAACTCGCGTCTGAATGTGTCGTTGCGTGAAAAGCGCGGTCTTGTCTATACTGTCGATATGTCGACATCGATATGCACAGATGTGGGTTCGGCTACAATATATTACGGATGTGACTTAAAAGACTTTTCCCGATGTCATCATTTTGTGGCGCAAGAGCTTGGATCTCTGCAGGCAAATGGAGTCAGTCCTCGTGCGCTTGATGCCGCCAGACGGCAGTATACCGGTCAGCTGGTTGTGGGAAGTGACAATCGTGAGTCTATGATCATGGGATGTGCCCGCTCCATGCTTCTGCGAGGCAAGGTGCATACTCATAAAGAGATAATCGACAGATTGAATGCAATTACACCGGAGTCTCTTGTCGAGGCTTCAAAATGGTTCAGCATCGACAGGATGTCTACATTAAGACTCGGCTGAAATGATATCAGCCGAGTCTGCTTTTTAATGTAATGATGTAATGCGGAAATATCAGGAAATTATTTCCTGTGTTTTTTCTCTTTGAGCTCTTCGGCAAATTTATCGGGGAAGTCGATATTGATTTTTGGCCGCCGCATTGCATATACAATCAGTACGATACCGCATAGGATGAACGGAATGCTCAGAATCTGTCCCATGTTGAGTGTCATGCCGGCTTCCCATGCGACCTGATTGTTTTTGACAAATTCGATAAGCAGACGTGGGAGGAATATTCCGACAAGAAATACTCCGAATATAAGTCCCGGGCGGGTCTCGGCATTTTTACGCCAATACATCCACATCAGGAGCCCGAATAACGCAAAATAGCATGCAGCTTCATAGAGCTGTGTCGGATGAGAGGGTGCTGAGAAGACGGGCTCGGCTCCATTTTGCCACTGGTGTATATTGGTGATGAAACGGAATGCCCACGGCAGATCGGTCGCATGTCCATAAATCTCATGGTTCATGAGGTTGCCGATCCTGATAAGTCCGCCTACCAATGCTACCGGTATCACAAGGCGGTCAAATGTCCAAATCGGATTTCTTTTTGCTGTTATCCATGAGAAACACAGGACTCCGGTAATGACTCCTAACGCTCCGCCGTGGGAGGCAAGTCCTCCTTCCCATATGTA
>JAIDKP010000184.1 GCA_029051445.1 Muribaculaceae bacterium
ATATAGAAAAGTCCTTTTTTGTTGCGCAGCTCGCTTCGACCCGATATCGTGGTCTCGCCTATACCGAGCTGCTTCTCGTTGAGACATGGATAAGCCGTATTGACAAAACGGTAGGTCTGACGCACATCCGGGATCTCCCCCACCTTCTCCATACCGCGTGTGCCGGTCGACAGATCTGTGTGCATGCGACCTGTATACACTGCCACCGTTGTGTCCTTGTCATTTGTGTAACCCGGTACAATATCCACCCAGGTGCGGTAATTGCCGTCGCAAGTATGGCTTGTCATCACCGACCCGTCGGTCGATGCCTTTTTACCGACCATGATACTCGTGCAGCTCATGCGTCCGTCGAGTGTCGGATCATCCCAGTCCTGGGCTCCGGCAAGAGCTGTTCCGGCAAGGACAGCCATCATCAGTATTTTGAATCTCATCTGTGCTTTATTATGATTGGTTATTCTTCTTTTATATGACCTGCAAGCGAGATCTGTTCACTTGCCGCGCCGCGCCGCGATTTCCTCCTCAATATCACGTCCCCGGCCAAGCAATATCTTTTGTGTGAAAGCATTTATAAATCCGAGTCCGTAACCGCCGAGCTGAATGACGCTTGCCGGAACCGCAAGCAGACCGACCCTGAGGCTACGCGCCGCCACACACGCCGACACGCACACCGCAAACAGATACACCACAAGCGGCAATATCCAGAGCCACGACCACACTATGGCAAAGATACACATAAGCACCACACCCGCAACAAATGCGGCCGGCAACAAATGCACGACCTTAAGCGATCCGGGGTAAAGCAGATGCAATGTTATGCGCGACTTGCCGAATACATAGACCTGACGGAAAAACTTTTTCAGATCTATACGTCTTTTGTGATACACTTTCTGATCGGGAAGTAGACCGATGCGGTAACCGGCATTGCGTATGCGGGTGCTCATGTCGATATCCTCGCTATACATCTCGCGGAAACCGCCAACACTGTCAAACACCGACTTCCTGAAGCCCATATTGAACGTGCGTGGGGTAAACTTCTCCATACTCACCTTGCCCCCCCTTATACCGCCTGTCGTCAGAAACGATGTCATTGCCACGTTTATGGCCTTCTGTGTGTCGCTGAACGACTCATGAGCCGCGTCTGGACCACCGAAACAGTCGAGAGCGTCAAGAGCCGTGTCGGCATTGAGTCTTGCAAAATAATCCTCAGGCACTACACAGTCCGAATCAAAAAATATAAGCCACTCACCGCGGGCGCGCTCCATGCCGTAGTTGCGTGCCGGCGAACGCCCCTCGTTTTCCTTATAATAATACCTTATCTCGACTCCGCCTCTGCCGTCATACTTCTCGCATATGTCGCCACATGGATCGGTCGAGCCGTCCTCGACAACAACAGCCTCAACAAGCCCGGGAGCAATACCGCGCTGTTCGACAAGCGACGCCAGCAGATCCTCTATCTCACCACGTCGGTTATATACCGGGACAACTACCGTAAAACGCGGTGTCATGACATGCGGCTTTTATAATCCTCGTAACTGTAGCGACGCAGATATTTCCAGTTGCCGTCAAGATCCACAAGAGCGATCGACGGATGCTGAATGCCGTTGAACATCGTTGTCTTTACCGTTGTGTAGTGGTTCATGTCCTCAAGCGTCAGCCGCTGTCC
>JAIDKP010000185.1 GCA_029051445.1 Muribaculaceae bacterium
TCCGCGCCCCCGACGGTGAGCTTTATATGGGTGTTGTACCCGCAAAAGAGGCCGACAGCCTGCGTGAAACGAAAAAGAGCTACGGCTCCAAAAACATCAAGGAGAAAAAGGGACAGACGTTCAGTCTTCCAACCACCAATGACGGAATATGTGAGATCGATCTCGGCTATAACGCAACAGGAGCACAAAGACTGACAGTGACTCTCTCCAACGACAAAGGAGAGAAAGTAGAAATGGCTTTTGATACAGAAAACCACACATTTTCCATGGACCGCAGTAACAGCGGCGTGACGGACTTCAGCCGGCATTTTCCCGCTACGACCACTGCACCGACATTCAGCGACAAAGAGAAGGGAACTCTCAGACTTTATATCGACAGATGTTCGATCGAGGCTTTTGACGGCGAAGGACGTTTTGCAATGACCAATCTCGTGTTTCCCACATCGCCCTACACAAAGCTGACTGTAGCTGCCGAAGGTGGCAAGGCAAAGATCACAAATCTCGACATATACGCCATAGACGCGGAGTAAGACATAGATATGTATTTCAGGAACGCACGGACAGAGTCCAATCATGTAACTTCCTGAAATCAGGCAGGACGCACGAGCCGTGCGTCCCTACTCTCCCGCGAGAGGACATTCATGACACAACCACCATAACGCAACATACAGCCTCCCCAAATAAAAAGCAAAATATGGACAACTCAATACCAACGCAGCCGACAGACCGCAGGACATCGACTGCCCAGATAATCCCCGTGATGCTCTGCTTCTTCACGATGGGTTTTGTGGACCTGGTGGGATCAGCCGCCAACTTTCTGAAAGCCGACCTCAACCTGTCGGCATCGCAGGCGGGACTTCTTCCGTCGCTCGTATTCTTCTGGTTTCTGATCTTCTCAGTACCGACCGGACTGCTGATGAACAAGATCGGCCGTAAAAAGACCGTGCTTCTGTCGCAGATCGTGACCCTGCTGTCGCTCATCATCCCTCTTACCGGCAACTCATACGGCGTGATGCTCGTGGCATTCTCGCTGCTCGGCATAGGCAACGCCATCATGCAGACATCGCTCAACCCGCTCGTGTCGGGCCTGATCAATCCGTCGCGCCTTGCCTCAACCCTGACGTTCGGCCAGTTCGTAAAAGCGATGGCATCGCTTCTTGCCCCCTATCTCATGTCGTGGGGCGCACTCAGCGTCATCCCGTCGTTCGGTCTCGACTGGCGCATCGTGTTCCCTATCTTCGCCATTGTCAACATCGCATCGGTGATGTTTCTCGGAGCCACTCCCATCACAGAGGAGAAACCCGACAAGGCCACAGGAATAATCGAGTGCGTCAAGCTGCTTGGCATACCGTTTGTGGCTCTCTGCTTCGCAGGCATCATGTGTCATGTGGGCATCGATGTAGGCACCAACACTTTCGCCCCTCAGATACTGATCGAGAAATTCGGGTTTGCAGTGGAAGATGCCGTAATCGGCACGCAGATCTATTTCTACTTCCGCACGGGCGGCTGTCTGCTCGGCGCATGGATACTCGCACGCGTGGCCGCCAAGAAGTTTTTTGCCGCAAGCGTAGTGGCAATGATCGCCGGAGCCGTCTGTCTGTTCGCCGCATCCTCAGCTACGGTAGTGCTCGCCGGCATCGCCCTGATCGGCTTCGGCAACTCAAACATCTTCCCTGTTGTTTTCTCACAGGCACTGATCGCACAGCCCAATGAGAAGAATGAGATCTCGGGCCTTATGATCATGGGCCTTTTCGGCGGCACGGTTTTCCCGTTCTGTATGGGTATCGCCCAGGAGGGCGCGGGTATCGCCGGAGCGATCGCAGTAATGACGGCCGGAATACTTTACCTACTTTTCTATACACTTAAAATCAAAAAAGCATAACATAAAATGAAGGACATGATCGTCGGAATCGGTGAAGCTCTGTGGGATGTGCTTCCCGAAGGTAAAAAGCTTGGCGGCGCACCTGCCAACTTCGCTTATCACGTGAGCCAGTTCGGCCTCAACAGCTGTGCAGTCAGTGCGATCGGCAAAGATCGCCTCGGGGAGGAAATCATCGAGCAGCTCAACGACAAAGGCATGAGATACAACATCGAGACCGTACCCTATCCTACCGGCACCGTACAGGTAGAGATCGATCAGGCTGGCATACCTCAATACAACATCAAGGAGAACGTGGCGTGGGACAATATCCCCTATACCGACGCGCTGCATGAGATCGCGAAAAACACCCGCGCGGTGTGCTTCGGCTCGCTCGCCCAACGGTCGATCGTGTCGCGCGAGACCATCGCCCGCTTCCTCGACACTATGCCTAAAGGCGATGAGAGCCTTAGGGTATTTGATGTGAATCTTCGTCAGGGATTCTACAACGCCGAAATATTGACCAATTCCATGGAACGCTGCAACGTACTGAAGATAAACGACGAGGAGCTGGTGACAGTGAGCCGCATGTTCGGCTATCCGGGCATCGACCTTCAGGACAAATGCTGGATCCTTCTCGGCAAATACAACCTGAAGATGCTGATACTCACCTGCGGCATCAACGGCAGCTATGTGTTCACGCCTGGCAATGTGTCGTTTCAGGAAACCCCGATAGTGAAAGTGGCCGACACCGTTGGTGCAGGCGATTCATTCACAGCCACGTTCATCTCATCGATTCTGAAAGGAAAAAGCGTGATCGAGGCTCACAAGCTCGCTGTAGAGGTATCGGCTTTTGTGTGCACGCAGAACGGTGCGATGCCGGTATTGCCCAAACAGTTCACAGAATAGTCGCGCACAGATTTAGATCTGGAATATATCCCCATGCTTTGTGCCTGCCGGTGCAAAGGATGGGGATTATTATTACTGCCACGTAGCCGCCAAGAGCATACGAAGATGACATCCGATGTGTTTCAGGCATAGTTCAGGCATAGTGTAGCACATCCCTGCATTTTTGTCGAAATATTCTTCGTATATTTGAAAAAAAATCATTTACCATGAAAGAAAAAGTGTTTTTTGCTGTTGACCTCGGTGCTACAAGCGGACGCACTATCGCTGCCTCCCTTGAGCAAGGTAAACTCATACTCAACGAGATCTCAAGATTTCCCAACCACATTATAGAGATGCAGGGACACTGCTACTGGGACCTCCCCGCGCTATACCGCGAAATCATCGCAGGTCTCAGAGAAGCCCGCAGAAAAGGTTATGAGATTATATCAATCGGCATTGACACCTGGGGCGTGGATGTGGCCATGTTCGGAAATGACGGCGGACTGATGCGTAATCCCTACTGCTATCGCGACCCGCAGACAACAGGCGCTACAGAAAAGCTGTTCGCACGCTATGATGCCGCCCGTGTCTACGAGAGCACAGGCATACAGGTGATGAACATCAACACTCTCTTTCAACTCGACACTCTGCACCGCAACGGCTGTCCGGCTCTTGCCGCCGCCAAAAAGATATTGTTCATACCCGACGCTCTTGGCTACATGCTCACCGGCAATGCAGTAACCGAACGCACTATCGCATCTACCTCGCAGATGATGAACGCCCGAAGCGGCGAACTGGATGAAGAAATACTCAATGCTATCGGCGTGACAAAGGATGTCTTTGCTCCGATGGCCGATCCGGGGCACCCTCTCGGCACTCTGACTGAGGAAGTCCAGCGGCTGACAGGTCTCGGGCCTGTGCCTGTCATATCTGTGGCCGGGCACGACACGGCATCGGCAGTCGCCGCCGTTCCAGCCGAAGATGAGGAATTTGCATATCTGAGCTCCGGCACCTGGAGTCTTATGGGTATCGAGGTCAAAGAGCCGATCATATCCACCCAAAGCCGCGAACTCAATTTCACCAATGAAGGTGGCGTTGACCGCACGATCAGGTTTCTGAAAAACATATGCGGAATGTGGCTGCTTGAATGCTGCCGCCGCGAATGGAGCACCGCCGGTATCGAGACAACATATCCCGAACTTTGTGACTCAGCCGAGAAATCGCAGCGTTTCCGCTCGCTTGTCAATCCCGACAACCCACGCTTTGCCAATCCAGCGTCAATGCTGTCGGAGATTGCCGCATACTGTCGTGAGACCAGACAGCCTGCGCCCGAGACTCCGGGCGAATACACTCTCTGCATACTCGAGAGCCTCGCTTTAAGATACAGACAGGTCATGGTAATGCTTCACGAGTTTGCACCTCACAGGATCAAACGCCTGCATATCATAGGAGGCGGCTCGCGCAACCGCATGCTCAACCAGATGACTGCCGACGCTACTGGAGTGACCGTCATAGCCGGCCCGTCGGAGGCAACCGCTATCGGCAACGCCCTTATACAGGCCCGCACAGCAGGCATGGCCGGATCGCTGCATGAGATGCGCCGCATTGTCTCCAACTCGACAGAAACCGACATGTTCATCCCCAGCCATACAGCCGAATGGGATGACGCATACAACAGATTTATCACACTTCCCGAAGCATGAATCTACTGAAAGGTTCACGAATACTTACCGCCGGCACGCTCGGCGCGGCAGCTTTGGCAGCCGCAGGCACCGACAGACCCAACATAGTGTATATCATGTGTGATGACATGGGTTACGGCGATCTTGGATGCTATGGCCAAAAACTTATCAACACTCCCAATATCGACTCCCTGGCCGCACGCGGCATTCTATTCACACAAGCCTATGCCGGATCGCCAGTGAGCGCGCCGTCGAGAGCATCACTGATGACCGGGCAGCATTCGGGACACGGACATGTGCGCGGCAACCGCGAGTACTGGCCCCAATCGGCACCAGTGAAATACGGCAATAACACCGACTACTCGGTAGCGGGACAGGAGCCTTACGACACGAGGCATATCATATTGCCCGAACTGATGAAAGGCTACGGCTACCGCACCGGCATGTTCGGCAAATGGGCCGGCGGGTACGAGGGCTCGGCATCGACTCCCGACAAGCGTGGAATCGACGAGTTCTACGGCTATATCTGCCAGTTTCAAGCTCACCTGTATTATCCCAACTTTCTGAACCGCTACAGCCCGGCTGCCGGCGACACCACAACGGTGAGGGTTGTGCTCGATGAGAACATCGAGCATCCGATGTTTGGCGAGGGATACAGAAACCGTAGCCAGTATTCGGCCGATCTCATTCACCAGGCCGCCATGGACTGGCTCGACCGTCAGGACGACACCACTCCGTTTTTCGGTATATTCACCTACACACTTCCACATGCCGAACTCGCCCAGCCGTCGGACTCGATAGTCAACGCATACAAGCGCAAGTTTTTCACCGACAAGACATGGGGCGGCCAGGAGAGCAGCCGATACAACCCGGTAGAGCACACCCACGCACAATTCGCGGCCATGATCACACGACTTGACTCCTATGTGGGCGAGATCGTTGACAAGCTCAAAGAGAAAGGACTATATGACAACACCATTGTAGTGTTCACCAGCGACAACGGCCCCCACGAAGAGGGTGGCGCCGACCCGGAGTTTTTCGGACGCGACGGCAAACTGCGCGGCCTCAAACGGCAGTGCTACGAAGGTGGAATACGCATACCCTATATCGTGAGCTGGCCTGAGGCCATCGCTCCGGGGCAAGTGAGCGACCACCAGCTCGCATTCTACGATGTGATGCCTACTCTTGCCGACATCGCCGGTGACATCTCTTTTCCTCAGGCATATATCAACAGTGAGCTTGACGGAGACTGCTTCGACGGCATATCTTTCGCACCAACCCTCAGAGGCGACTCCGCCAAACAGAAGAAACATGAGTTTCTCTACTGGGAATTTCATGAGACGGACCAGATAGGCGTTCGCGCAGGCGACTGGAAACTTGTGGTGAAACGCGGCACTCCGCATCTCTACAACCTTGCGACCGACATACACGAGGACAACGACATCGCAGCAAAGCATCCCGACGTTGTAAAGAATATGATCGAAATAATACGCCGCGAGCACCGCGACAACGAGCTCTTTAAAGTAACGTTGCCGTGAACATATGTCAAAGCAACCTCAGCCGGCAAAAAAAACAAATATTTTTCATATCTTTGAAAAGTAGTCGCCAACTCATAGCGACACTGTCATAGAAACTATCTACAATAGACCTCATCATGGGAAACATTGAAAAAAGCTACGAACTCGCACGCGAGCGTTACGCATCATTAGGTATCGACACCGAAGCCGCAATCAAAAAGCTGGCCGACATACACATATCGCTTCACTGCTGGCAAGCCGACGATGTAGCGGGTTTTGAATCGGAAGGGGATCTCACCGGCGGCATCCAGGCTACCGGCAACTATCCCGGCAAAGCACGCAATATCGAAGAACTGCGTGCCGACATCCTCAAAGCACTCTCGCTCATACCCGGAACCCACCGCCTGAATCTCCACGAGATCTACGGCGATTTCAAGGGCGAGAAAGTAGATCGCGACGAGGTCGATTTCAGCCACTTCGAGTCGTGGGTAGAATGGGCCATGGCCAACGGCCTGAAGCTCGACTTCAACTCCACATCGTTCTCACACCCGAAGTCGGGCGATCTGACGCTCGCCAATCCCGATGAGGAGATACGCGGGTTCTGGATCGAACACACACGCCGCTGCCGCGCCATAGCCGACGAAATAGGCCGCCGCCAGGGTAGCCCGTGCGTGATGAACCTGTGGATCCACGACGGCTCAAAGGACATCACAGTGAACCGCATGCTCTACCGCTCGCTGCTCAAAGACTCGCTCGACAAGATATTCGAGACCAAGTATGAGCACATGCTCGACAGCCTCGAGTCTAAAGTATTCGGTATCGGTCTGGAGAGCTACACCGTCGGTTCAAACGACTTCTATACAGCCTACTGCACACAGAAGCAGAAACTCATAACGCTTGATACAGGCCACTTCCACCCCACAGAAAGCATCGCTGACAAGGTAAGCTCGATGCTGCTCTTCGTGCCGGCTCTCATGCTTCACGTCAGCCGCCCGGTGCGCTGGGATTCTGACCACGTAACCATAATCAATGACGAGACTCTCGATCTCGCCAAAGAGATTGTGCGCTGCGACGCTCTCGACCGCGTCAATATCGGCCTGGACTACTTCGACGGCTCGATCAACCGCATCGGTGCATACGTCATCGGCACACGTGCCACACAGAAGTGTCTGCTTCAGGCTCTGCTCGAGCCAATCGAGACTTTGCGCGGCTATGAGGCCGCCGGCAAGGGATTTGAGCGTCTCGCACTTCTCGAGGAGGCCAAATCAATGCCCTGGGGTGCAGTGTGGGATGAGTTCTGCCGCCGCAACGGCGTGGCCGTCGGCGAGAGCTACATCGCCGAAATCAACGCATACGAGAAAGAAGTACTGTCGAAACGTAACTAAATCATACAGACAATCCATACAATGAGCTCAATACTCAACGGCCGCCACGCACTGGCAGCCGAAGTGAACGCGGTGGCCGAAACGGCCAGCTACCTCTGGCAAAAAGGGTGGGCCGAGCGCAACGGCGGCAACATAACAGTGAACATCACCGACAAGGTAGACGATGCAATGAGGGCGCTCCCCGCCATCACCGAACCTACGCCGATCGGTGTCACCCTACCCAACCTCAAGGGATGCTGGTTTTACTGTAAAGGCACCAACCGCCGCATGCGCGATCTTGCCCGGAAGCCGATGGAAAACGGCTCGATCATACGCATCACCGACGACTGCGCCCACTACGAGATCGTGGCAGACAGTGCCGTGCGGCCCACTTCGGAACTTCCGTCGCACCTGTCGGTCCACGACTATCTCATCGGCAAGGGAAGCAACTACAAGGCATCGCTGCACACACATCCGATCGAACTTGTGGCAATGAGCCACAACCCCGAGTTCCTGAAAAAGGATGTTCTCACCAACATCCTTTGGAGCATGATTCCCGAGACCAAGGCATTCTGTCCGCGCGGTCTCGGCATCGTCCCCTACATGATACCCGGATCGACCGAACTCGCCAAAGCCACAATCGACGCACTTGCCGACAACTACGACGTGGTGATGTGGGAGAAGCACGGTGTGTTTGCCGTCGCTCCCGATGTGATGGAGGCGTTCGACATGATCGACACTCTCACAAAGAGCGCGATCATCTATCGCGATGCCCGCTCGATGGGTTTTGTGCCCGACGGAATGAGCCAAGAGCAGATGCAGGAGATCTCACGGGTGTTCAATCTGCCTAAATAGTATCTGACCGAGAAACATCCCGAAACATCGTGCATCCGTCGCAAAGATGACGGTCAACTGACTATGACCTCAGACGAGAGCCATGTACTTTGATCTTGCATCACTTCTCTGACTCCGTAAACCATCAGGAAAGAGTGAAATCAAAGAATTGCAGCTGTTTTGGAATTTTCATTTAAAGAGATTATCTTTGCGCGGTAAAACCGCGGAACAGGGAAGCCGATGCCGCAGTTGACCGTCAACACAGATAAACCAACGACACATAATCCATAGCATGTCAAAGAAAGAGCAAACAGCACCGCAGGATGCCAACGCAATCGACGAGCTCAATGACCAGCTCACCGGCATAAGCCAGAAAGTACAGGAAAACCAGCGCATAATCTACATTGCGACCGGTGTTGTGGCATTTATTGTCATCTGCGTGCTTGTCTACATCTACGCGTTCCGTAACCCCGGAATAGAGAAAGGCAACGATGAGATCGGTCTTGCCGACCTCGAGCTAATGCAGGGCAATGATTCGATCGCCCTTATACAGTATGAGAACATCGCAAGCAGCCACGGCTACAGCGCAGGCAACCGCGCCGCTCTCCAGGCTGCCATTCTTCTCTACCAGAAAGGTGAATACCAGCAGGCTCTCGACTATCTCGGCAAATATTCGGCCGACGAATCATTCATCGGTGCCGCCGCATATTCACTCGAGGGTGACTGCTACGTGAACCTGGATCAGCTCGACAATGCCGTAAAAGCTTTCAAGAACGCTATCGCCCAGAGCGATGACAACCCGAGCTACACTCCGTTCTTCATGCTCAAGCTCGCCCGCGTCTACAACGCGCAGCAGAAATATGGCGATGAGCTGAAAGTCTATGAGGAAATCATGAAGGAGTATCCTGCCTACGGCGACATGTACGGCATCGACATACGCAAGTATCTTGAACGCGCACGCCTGCAGGCCGGGCAGTGAACGCCGGTACTTGTCCATAAACTCTACCCAGGGTCGCGAGGGGCACTGTCCAGCCAATGCCTTTCCCGACCCTGTTGTTTGACAAATTAACCACTCCTCCCTTATCCACCACATTTCTCCGAACCAATGAAGACCCTTTTCCTTACTCTCGCAGCTCTACTTGCCGCCCCGGTATCGGCATTGGCCTGCACAAGTCTTATAGCGGCCAAAGGCGCGACAAAAGACGGCAGTGTGCTCATCACATATGCAGCCGACAGCCATGCGCTCTACGGAGAGCTGTATCACCAACCGGGCGGGAAACACGCCCCCGGCACGATGCGCAAAGTAGTGGAATGGGACACCGGCAAATATCTTGGTGAAATTCCCGAAGCTCCGGTCACCTATACAACTCTCGGAAACATGAACGAGCACGGACTCGCAATAGCCGAGAGCACGTGGGGCGGACACAGCGAGCTGGTCGACACGACCGGACTGATTGACTACGGCTCGCTAATCTACATCACGCTGCAGCGCGCGCGTACAGCCCGCGAGGCGATAAAGGTAATGACCGATCTTGTAAAGGACTACGGCTACTACAGCTCCGGCGAGTCGTTTTCGATCGCCGACGGCGAGGAGGCCTGGATCATGGAGCTGATAGGCAAGGGTGGCAAGGAGAAAGGCGCAGTGTGGGTTGCGCGCCGCATACCCGACGGATATATCTCGGGACATGCCAATCACCCGCGCATCCACCAGTTCCCGCTCGATGATCCGGAAACGCTCTACAGTCCCGATGTGATCTCGTTTGCCCGCAAGATGGGCTATTTCGACGGCAAGGACAAGGATTTCAGTTTTTCGCTCGCATATTCCGATACCGATTTCGGTGCCCTCCGCGGCTGCGATGCCCGTGTGTGGTCGTTCTTCAACAAGCACGCAAAGGGCATGGAAAAGTATCTCAACTGGATAGACAACGCCGCCGGGCCGGTGATGCCTCTCTGGGTAAAGCCCGACGAGGCTCTTACGGCCGACGACATGAAGTGGGCCATGCGTGACCACTTCGAAGGCACTCCCTATGACATGACACAGGATGTGGGCGCGGGCCCATATGCGGTGCCCTACCGCTGGCGCCCGATGACGTTTGAGGTCGACGGCCAGAAATATACCCACGAGCGCGCCATAGCCACACAGCAGACAGGTTTCACTTTTGTAGCGCGCCTGCGCTCCGACCTGCCTGATGCAGCCAAGGGTCTGCTCTGGTTTGGCACCGACGATGCCAACACAGCCGTGTACATCCCCATCTACTGCAGCGTGACCAAGGTACCATATCAGCTCGCAGTCGGCAACGGTGATATGAACAATATATCGTGGGATGCCAACTTCTGGGTCAACAACTATGTAGCCAACCAGGCCTACAACCGTTACAGCCAGATGATTCCCGACATACGCCGCGTGCAGTCGGAACTGGAAAACGGAGCACTCGCCGCAACCGAGGCATTTGAAAAGACCGCATCGGCTCTGACGGCCGAGGAAGCAGCTCAGGCAGCCCAGGATATCGCCGACAAGTGGGCCGCAAAAGCCACATCGGACTACAAGGTTCTTGGCGACTATCTGTTAGTCAAGTTCATGGACGGAAACATCAAACGCCAGAACGAAGACGGATCGTTTGCGCGCAACCCCTACGGTCTGCCGGCCTCACCACAGTTCGGCGGATATGATGATCCCCGCTATTTCCGGGCAATCGCCGACGAGACAGGCGACCGGCTCAAGGTGCGCGATGTAAAGCCTCAGGTCAAATAAACACCCCCTCACAGCAATCACAATGTCGAGAAAAGAGGAACAGCTCGCCGACATCACTCTGCTCGGAGCATCGGTAAAGGAGTATCCCAGCGACTACTGTCCGGAGATATTACAGACTTTTGTCAACAAACATCCCGGCAAAGAGTATGTGGTGACATTCAACTGTCCGGAGTTCACATCGCTCTGCCCTATCACCGGGCAGCCCGACTTTGCCCGCATCGTCATCAGCTATATGCCGCGCGAACGCATGGTCGAGAGCAAGAGTCTGAAGCTTTATCTCTTCAGTTTCCGCAATCACGGCGACTTCCATGAGGACTGCATCAATATCATTGCCGATGATCTATTCAAGCTCATGGATCCGCTCTATCTTGAGGTAACAGGCATTTTCACTCCGCGCGGAGGGATATCGATTTTCCCGTTCGCCAATCGTGCGGATGCCGACCACGAGGAGCTTGCAGCAACCCGCCGCCGCGAGATGCTGTCGACCGCATTGTCAATGTCAAAGCCCTATAATTGATATCAGCCATGAAATCAGCTCTGATTGTTCTATCGGGTGGCATGGACTCAGTGACCATGCTTCATGAGTATGCCGACACGATCGCTCTCGCAGTGAATTTCCACTACGGCTCAAACCATAATGACCGGGAAGCGGCATGCGCACGGCTTCACTGCAATAAACTCGGGATAGAGCTTCTGGAAATCGACCTGGCGTTCATGGGACAGTATTTCCACAGCTCGCTGCTCGACGGTGCCGAGGCGATACCCGACGGACATTATGCAGACGAAAACATGCGCTCGACGGTCGTGCCGTTCCGCAACGGCATAATGCTCGCCGTGGCCGCAGGACTCGCCGAGTCGCGCGGCCTTACAGAGGTGCTTATCGCCAATCACTCGGGCGACCACTCGATCTATCCCGACTGCCGCCCGGAGTTTGTCGAAGCCATGGCACAGGCAGTGAAAGCCGGCACATACGAGGATGTTAAGGTAGTCGCTCCCTACACGAT
>JAIDKP010000186.1 GCA_029051445.1 Muribaculaceae bacterium
CGCCTGAAAAATATCCAAACCTCAACACTCAAAAAAGAGAGGCTGCGCCGTAAAACTTAATTACGACACAGCCTCTTGTCGGTGTAGAATATGTCTTGTTGCATTCAGATGCTGGTAGGCGCAATCTTGAAACGGAACTCTTTGTCGTCGGCCTTGAGACGGTATTTTTCGATCGGCAGGCTGTGGTCGCCCCAGCTTGTGATGCCGCCGAGACCCATGTGTGAGCCGTCGATGTTGAGCACGGTAGCATCAACAGGATCGATTTCCTGGAAATGGAGGTTGCTTTTGCTCTTGCCTTCGTCGAGCGATGCGACTGTGTAGTGTGTCGCTCCGGCGTAGAATGGTGCGTCGGATGTGATGCGGAGTCCGCGTCCTCCTTTGTCGGTCTGGCTCCAGTGGCGCATGTCGCTCTTAGTGCCGGTTTCCTGCGGGCGTATGTAGTGATATGCCTGCTGGTCGGCGGTCTGGGTGTAAAGGCCTATGAACTGCGAGCTGTGGCGGTCGATGTAGTTCTCGACCGGACCGCGGCCATAGTAGTGGCTCAGGTTCATGTCGCGCGGCATTGTCACAGTCATGCCGAAGCGCGGCATAAGGGCGCTTGTGTCGGTTGCTCCCGACATGCGCTGGCTGACGAGGATCTCGCCGTTGCCTCCAATGTTGTATGTGAGGTTGAGTGTTGCTCCTGTGCCGGTGATGTCGTGGGTTGTCGAGACGAGAACGCTTCCGTCGCTGTCGTAGCTGACCTTCATGTCTTTCTGTTTGAGCTCGGGATTGGCCCAATGGCTGTAGCTGTGTGCGAAGCCTCCGCCCATGTCGTTGTCGGTCATGGCTCTCCAGAAGTTGGGGGTGATCGATGTGCCGTTTTCAAGCATATCGACTCCGTTGACATTGTAGGAGCAGATCAGTCCGGTGTTCTTGTCGAACTCAAGGTTGAAGCGGTCTCCGTAGACTTTCAGACGCATCGAGTTATCGTTGTCGTATGCCGCGCCTTTTGCATCGGTGAGTGCAAGAGCGGGTGCTGTCCATGATGTGACGGGAAGCTGCTGTCTTGCCACTGTGTATCCGGCTTCAAGGAGCGGTGTGGCCTTGCGGAGCTTGTATGCAACGTTGAGGAGGCACTCTTTTGATGTATCGATCGCCGATGCGTAGGGGAGTGTGACGTTGCCGTTGGCTCCGGGTGCTATTGCGGGAATTTCGGCAGTGCCTGCTGCTACGGCTTTTCCGTCGGCAATGAGAGTCCAGTCGAGGATGTAGTCGGAAAGATCGGTTAAGACGTGTTCATTTTATGTCTAGATTTTGCATGGCTTGCTGTCGAT
>JAIDKP010000187.1 GCA_029051445.1 Muribaculaceae bacterium
GTATTATTTTTATAGAAGCAGACCGGCTTGATGGCCGGTCTGCTGATAATTATAGGATTGTGTACGGGTTGTATTTATTTCGTGTTAAAGAGGTTTTTGATACTGCCGATAGAAGAGAGTACCGACGAAGCTTCATAGGGGATGTAGACTGTCTTGTTGTCCTGACCTGATGTCATTTCTTTCAGTGTCTCGATATACTTCATCGCGAGCAGATATGTGGCAGGATCTGTCTGAGTGGCCTGCACAGCCTCTGCGACACGGCGTATTGCTTCCGCTTCCGCCTCGGCGAGCTGGATCTTTGCACGCGATTCACCCTCGGCCTTGAGGATCTGCGACTGTTTCTGAGCCTCGGCCTGATTGATACGCGACATTTTCTCACCCTCGCTTCGCAGTATGAGCGACTGTTTCTCCCCCTCGGCGTTCAGGATCTCCGCGCGACGGTTGCGCTCGGCCTGCATCTGCTTCTCCATTGCTATGCGCACGCTCTGCGGGGGAGTGATATCCTGCAGCTCCACACGATTGACCTTCACGCCCCACTTGTTGGTGGCATCGTCAAGTATGCCCTGAAGCTTCGAGTTGATTGTGTCGCGTGATGTGAGTGTCTCGTCAAGCTCGAGTTCGCCGATCACGTTTCTGAGTGAGGTCTGAGTCAGTTTCTCGATCGCATTCGGCAGGTTGTCGATCTCATACACAGCCTTCTTCGGATCGACGATCTGGAAATATAGCAATGCATTGATCTCGGTTGTTACATTATCGCGTGTGATAACCTGCTGCGAGGGGAAATCATAAACCTGTTCGCGCAGATCGATCGCGCTTGTTGCCGTCATCCTTACTATCTGTCGGCCGTTGAGTCCGCTCTCTATGCGGCGGGTATAGACTACTTTGGGTTTGTCGATAAACGGAACGATGATGTTGAGTCCCGGCGAGAGTACACTGTGAAAACGACCGAGACGCTCGACAACACGGGTCTCTGACTGTGGCACGACTTTCACTCCGGCGCATATCACAAATATTGCAACCGCTACGATCAGAATCGCTATAATGATTGAGGTATCCATATGAAATTAGTTTATTTAGATTTTCGTTACTGTAAGGATGATTGAAT
>JAIDKP010000188.1 GCA_029051445.1 Muribaculaceae bacterium
GATATTATCTTGGCCGTAAACTCGGAGAGTGGTCGGGCAAGTACGGATCGTCGGCCACGCGTGTGAAGCAGTATTGTGCGAAGGCGATGCGTTATTACCCGCGTCTCGGTGTGGGCGAATTCCAGATGGAGAGCGGCGTGCTCAAGCCCGGCGATGAGGTGATTGTGACCGGCCCGGTTACCGGAGCTTTGATATTCAAGGTGGAGGAGCTTCGTCTTGACCGCGATCCAGAGCCGGAGGTGGTGAAGGGACAGCTGTTCTCGCTGCCTGTGCCTGAACGTATACGTCCCGGCGACCGTTTATATCTCTGGGCGGATACAGCCTCGTTACGCAAATGAGAAAACTTATAAGAATATTACTGCTTGTATCTTCGGTTGTCGCGGGTATCTGTTTTGTAGGCGCTGCACTTGGCGGCAATGTCGATCCACGTGTATGGTCATGGCCCGGTGTTCTGACGATGTCTTTCACCGTGTGGTGTGTCGTTCTGGCAGTCGTGACCGCGCTGTCGGGTCTGAACCGCTCGTGGCTGCCGTTCGGTATATGCGTGGCTGCCTGGGTGGCCGGGTGGTCCGGTGTAAGGGCGGTCTCACCAATCAATCTGAGCCGCGATCCTTCGGGGGACGGCCCTGTGCTGTCGGTAATGACCTACAATGTCTTTGGTCTGCGTGACTATACCGACGTTCCGATAGAAGAGGCGAATCAGACAGTATCCGCCATACTTGCATCGGGTGCCGATGTTGTGGCTCTGCAGGAGTGTGTGTCGCTTGAAAAGCCTCTGCCGATGCTCGGCTACACGTCGGCACAGGCCGATTCGATAAAAGACGCATATCCCTACCGCCGGTTCAACGGCAATGGCATGGCCATATTGAGCCGATACCCCGTCAAGTCTATAAAGATCAAGGAGAAGCCTGAGGGTACAGCAGTATTCGCAGGATGGAAAATTGATGTCGATGGTATCCGGGTGGATCTTTACTCGGTGCATCTGCAGTCGTTCGGGCTCAACAGCAACGACAAACAGCTTTACAGGAGGCTTACCGACGGCGGTGATCTGAAACATAATGTGAAGGAGGCACGCCACGAACTTATACCTAAGGTGACGCACGCGCTCCGCTGTCATGCCGACGAGGGGGAGATGCTTCAGCGCATCATCGAGGCTGACTCATGCAGCCGCATCATTCTGTGCGGTGATTTCAATGATGTCCCCGGCAGTTATGTGGCGACACAGCTTCAAAAACAGTGCGGACTGAAAGGTGCCTGGGCGGGCGGCGGCTTCGGCCCGACATGGACCTACAGGGCCAACCGTTTTTATTTTCATATCGACCAGATGCTCTACCGCGGCATGGAGCGCCCTTTGCAGACCCGTCGTCTGCGCATCGGTCAGTCGGATCATTATCCGCTTGAATCGACTTTTCAATTGTAGGAATTAAACATTACGGATATACTATGGGATTTTTAAGAAGGATCATGGTTGTCGCCACTCTGGCGGTGTGCTGGGTTGCCAATGGCCAGCAGCTTCCCGGTGAGGTGTCGGTGAAGAGCAATGCTCTGTATGACGCGACACTTTCGCTTAGTCTCGGTGCCGAGCTTCAGGTGGCGCCCAAATGGTCGGTCGAACTGACCGGCAGCTACAACGGGTGGGATATCGATGGCAACAAGTGGCGGCACTGGATTCTCCAGCCTGAAGGCCGTTTCTGGCTCAACGGAGACATGGAGGGGCATTTCTTCGCGGCCAATTTTATTTTCGGTCAGATCAATGTCGGGTGTCTGAAGACAGGCATGTTTGGTGTGGAGTTGCAGAACTCACGTTTTCAGGGCTGGCTCACCGGTGGCGGTGTCGGCTATGGTTATGCATGGCGTCTGAGCGACAGCTGGAAGCTGGAGCTTGAGGCGACTGTGGGTGTGATGCACTGGTCGGGAGACCGGTTCAGTGCCCACAGCGGCCACAAGATACAGACCGATCGGTCGTTTACGACCGTGGCTCCGACAAAGGCGGCGGTGACGTTCGCCTATGTGTTCTGACGACTGCAACAGGGGGATATGGCAGTCTTGGTGGGGGTGTAGCTGCAATAGCTTAGGCTACGGCGGACGCACGAGCAGTTGCGTCTCTACTTCTCGGAAGTGCAATACGGCAACGTGAGTCGCCCGCGTTGCGGGCCCTTAGCGGTCGTTTATCCGACATCTTCGATGCCGTTTTCTTGTTTTTATCTTTCCCCATGCCTTCGCTTCGCTCGACATGGGGCTTGGTATTATCATCCGTCTTCGACGGACGCGTGCAGGTGATAGAGAAGCCCGTTACACGGACTTTTTGGTAGATGTACTGTCGTACGCCTCTGCAAATAAAGGCTATATCAGTATTGGCAATATAGGGCGAATGTCGTATCCCGCTGCGGTCGAAGATGGTGGAATGTGAAGAATGCCTGAAATCTGAAAATAAACGGGGACGCACAAAATCGTGCGTCCCCGTAGATGTGTTTTAGGATACAGTTTCTTGCTTATTTCTTGAAGTAGCGGGCGTAGAGACCTGCGAAGCCGCGGCCGTGACGAGCCTCGTCCTTGGCCATCTCATGGACGGTGTCGTGGATAGCGTCGTGACCGATCTCTTTGGCGCGCTTGGCAATGCGCATCTTGTCGGCATTGGCACCAGCCTCGGCAGCCATGCGCTTCTCAAGGTTGGTCTTGGTGTCCCACACCACGTCGCCGAGGAGCTCAGCGAACTTTGCAGCGTGCTCGGCCTCTTCCCATGCGTAGCGCTTGAAGGCCTCGGCGATCTCGGGATAACCCTCGCGGTCGGCCTGACGCGACATGGCAAGGTACATGCCGACTTCGCCACACTCGCCGTTGAAGTGTGCGTTGAGATCCTTGATCATCTCTTCGTCGGTGCCTTTGGCAACTCCGATCTCATGTTCGGTGACAAACTGGAGTTCCGATTCCTCGTCAAGGGGTTTGAACTTTGAGGCGGGAGCACCGCATATGGGGCATTTCTCAGGGGCCTGATCACCTTCGTGAACGTAGCCGCATACCATGCAGATAAATTTCTTGTGCATATTGTCTGATTTAGGGTTTATGAACTATAGAATGTTTTGGTAAAGATAATTTATTTTCTTGAATGTCGCGTTTTCTGACAGATTTAATCGTAAACAATCTATGATGACCGGTCGATCAGTGATGTACGTACTGCCTGAGCCTTTTCATTGTCGGTGTCATATACTGAGTCGAGCCTGTCGGGCATGAGAAACAGCCTGAACAGAGCAAACAGAATGACAATCTTGATGATTATGATGCACAGCAGTCTGCGCGCGAGAGCCGAGTGCTTTATGCCGTCGCGATAGATTGTAAAGAGTCTGGCAGGTGCTGACAATGTCGACATATCTCAGAATTATATTTTTATTTAAACAATCGCCGTGCTAAAATTGTTCGATGTAATATACACATATTTTGATATGATGGAGTCGTATATGGCTATCCGTTTTCCGATAAAGGGATCTCGGGAGAACGGTATACGATTACTGTAAATGAAATTTTGCAGACTCCCTGGATCGGAGGAGTAGAACGACTCCCGCGAAAAGTCAAACTATACTCCATATCAAAGTCGTATTTCGAGTATATGGTGAGTGTCCTGTCAATGGATCTGGACGAAAGCGCACTAAAGGGCAATCTGCTGTCTCTGGGACTGATGGAGCCGACAAAAATATACAGCAACATAGAAGGAGGGGCCGGACTGATGGGCAGTTACAATCTAAGCACAGCGGAAGTAGATCTGCTTGAACAGACAGGAGGCTGGCCGTCGAAACAGTAACATCAGGATTGAATGAGCTGTCGCGATACGTTAATTTCACTATCTTTGAAAAGAAATTTTTTGCAGAGATATGAAACCGGACACTTTATATATTGATCCGCAACGGCGTTTTGCCGTCGGATATTTTTCGGGGAATATGACCG
>JAIDKP010000189.1 GCA_029051445.1 Muribaculaceae bacterium
GTTTGGTCTGGATATAGGCGATTTCTACAGCATGCTTGGCTCTAATGTAAATCTCTGTCAGAAGCAGATCTGGGCAAGCGAGGGATATGGAAATGAACGTGTATATCTCCATTATCTGGAAATCCCCATTAATCTCAGATTCAAATGGACGCGTATGCAGGGACTTGAGGATTATGTAGCTCCTTTTGTTGTTGGAGGTCCGGTCTTTGACTTCCTTCTGGGGCACAGCAATATAAAGGCTATGAAATATGCAGGTGGCACGCTTGGACTTCGTGTGGGAGGCGGTGTTGAGATATGCCGCAACTGGCAGGTGCAGCTTTCCTATACATGGGGAATGACCTATGCGCTGAAAACCGTGAAACTTGACCAGTTCAGTGCGCGTAACAAGTATTTCTCACTGACACTCTCACGTTACTTCTGATAACATACGGTTATCCATTATACAACACAAGGCCGGGGCAAAAGTCCCGGCCTTGTCACATATGTGAATTTGTAGTCTGTCAGATGCGGTTGTGGAGAATGTTGATCGCTTCCTCGATCAGATCCATACATGGCTTGCGGCCTTTGCTTTTCAGGTCTCGGCAACGTGTCATACCGTCGTTGAGGCCGGCAAACTCATGGCAGATCTCTCTCACGCTTTTGTTAATGGCCGGTTTGTCGGCGGGTGTGGTAAAATGTGTTGTTCCCTTGACTATGGTTGCTCCTGTGAGTGCTCCGCAGATCTCGCCGGTGCCGCCTACACCGGCTCCGAGCCCTGCAGAGACGCGTGCGGTTGTGGATTCGTCAAGTCCGGTAATATCAGTGAATGATAGAGCCACGCATTGCGCGCAGTTGTAGCCTTGCTGGTGAAGTGTGCGTGCTTTTTCAATACGTTCTTGTAGAGTCATCTCCAGTCTATTGGTGTTTTATTGTGTTCGGTGAGATATTGGTTGGCACGTGAAAAGTGGTGGTTCCCGAAAAAACCTCGGTGAGCCGACAGGGGAGAAGGGTGCGGTGACTCGAGTACAAGATGTCGTGTACGGTCGATGAATGCACCTTTCTTTTGCGCGTGACTGCCCCAGAGCATGAATACGAGATGTTCACAACGCCGGTTCAGGCATTCTACGGCAGCCATGGTGAGCTGTTCCCAGCCGCGTCCCTGATGTGATCCAGCTTGTCCGGCTTCCACGGTGAGAGTGTCATTGAGAAGCAGTACGCCTTGCCGCGCCCATCGGCTCAGGTCGCCGTTATCGGGTATGACAGGCAGGTTGAGATCGGTAAAGACTTCCTTGAAGATGTTGACAAGCGACGGCGGCAGTTTTATGTCGCTGGCCACCGAGAAGCACAGCCCGTTGGCTTGTCCCGGCCCGTGATATGGATCCTGGCCTAATATCACGACCTTCACTTTGTCGATTGGCGTTGTGTCGAATGCGGCGAATATTCTTGCTGCAGGCGGATATATGGTGGCTCTGCTGTAGCGGTCTCTGACAAATGCAGTAAGCGTCTGGAAATACGGCTTCTCCCATTCGGCGGCGAGAGCCTCTTTCCACGACTGTTCGATTTTTACATCCATATTTCGTGGCTTGTCATTTCTTTACGGGCATCCACACGTTGTAGGGTGCTCCTTTTGTGCGGTTGCCGAGGAGGTAATAGGGTATAGCCTTGAAAGTGCGCTCTTTTCCGTCGGTGGTTGTAGCAGTTCCTTCTACTGAGGTTGCGTTGTCAAGATCGGTCATGATCTCCGACAGTTTCAGCGGTTTTGAGGTGTCGATGCTGAGATCGGCGAGATCCTCGTTGTCACATCCTTCAAGACAGTAGATCATAGGGCCGACGGCAATGGCTGTCTGTCCGTTCAGATCTTTTACGGCATCGTTGGCAATGATGAACCGGGGTGTCATTGGCAGCTCAAGTTCGACAATATCGCCTTTTTTCCACTTTCGTTCGATGCGTGCGTAGCCGTCGCGCATGGTCACGGGCACTTCCTCATTGTTGACTGTTACGACAACTTGCCCGTTAGTCATGGATTGATACAGTCCCATAGGATTTTCCTCGCAGCGTGCCCAGCCGGGGATACGCAGATTGAGAGTGAAATCAGCAGACTCTTTTTCAGGATCTACGTTTAGGGCTATAAGACCTTGCCAGGGATAGCCGGTCTTCTGGGTGAGTCTGACGTTGGTATTTGAAAGCTTGACAGCGGCGTTGCTTTCTGCATATAGATTCACATATAAGTCATTTCCTTTGTGCGAATACATGAATCCCGGCATTGCTCCCATGAATTTGAGGAACATGGGCGGACAGCATGGGCAGCCGTGCCACTCCCAGCGCGAGTGTGATGTGGAGTTCAGCGGGTTCTGGTATGTATAGTTGTCGCCTGAGAGAGAAATACCGGTAAGTACACCGTTGTAGAGTGTGCGTTCATATTCGTCCATGTAGCGTGCGTCGCCGGTCAGTTCGTTGAGACGCTGACTGAAGAAGCCTGCTCCGACAGCGGCGCAAGTCTCAAGATAGGCCTCTGATGGCAGATAGTAGTCATCGCCGAATTTTTCGTCGAACGATATGGCTCCGACACCTCCGGTCACATACATTCGGCGTCCTGCCATGTTATCCCAAAGTCGTTTGGCGGCATCGATGTAGTCCTGGTTGCCGTCGACTGTAGCGGCTGTGGCCACTCCGGTAAGATACAGTGTGGCGCGCACTGCATGTCCTTCGATCGTCTGCTGCTCGGTGAGAGGTAGAGAGTCCTGTGCATATGGGCCGAACGACGGGCGGGAGTGTGTGCCGTAGAGAGTTGTGTCGGCATATGTGTTTGCCTTGATCCATTTTTCGGCCTCATCATTGCCCCAGCCTCCCCAGTTTGGAAGGCCGCAGTGGTCACCGCGGCTGTCGATCCAGAATTCGGCCAGTTTCAGATACGACTCGGCATCGACCGGCGCGTTTATACGCTCTTTCAGCTCAGGCTCCGAGGCATAGAGCTGATAAAGTTTCACAAGAGCTTCTTCAGGGCCTGAGTGTGCCGGCACGATGTTGTGTTTCGGCGACGGGCCCATATATTCACTCATGAGATTGGCAACTTTGGTGGCGACTTCAAGCAGCTTGGTCTCGCCGGTGGCTTTGTAGTAGTGCACGCCGGCCTCTACGAGCATCCCCGAATTGTATACGTCGTGCATCCAGCGCAGCAGACCGCCGTTTTCGCCCCAGCGGTGGTCGTTTTCCGTCAGCTGCGTGTAGGTGTTTATGAAGCCTTCGGGCTCCGAGGCCTGCGCGAGTGCGATTTTGTCTACGATACTGTCGACACGTGCTTTCAGAACTGCGTCAGGATTTGCTGCCATAAGATCGGCAATGCCCCTGATGCTTTCATATATCAGGCCGTCAAACCAGGGCAGCCCCGAGTGATTGTGTGTATCGCGGTCGCCGTTGGCTACTTTGATGAAGTTGCCGGGCACATTGTCACGCTCAAATTTGTCGAGTACATCGTTGGCGGTTGTCGAGCTCCATTGTTTGAGTTTAGGCTGCCAGAACGCATCGGTGATCTCAACGTCGCTTATGTCGGCAAATTGTATTTTGTCTGAGTCATTCTCGCTGTTGCCGCATCCGGTCAGCAGTGTTGTGGTTGCGATAAGTAGTGAAAAAAAGTTAGATTTCATCTGATATATGTTCGGGCATTATTTGTGGTAAAGTAGGTGCTTTCAGAGCTTTAATTATACTATAATACAAAGATGCGAAATTTTTTGGAAAAAATACAGCGTAGTCTAAACTATTTCCCGGTGATTTTGTTTTAGTAGTATAAAGATTACTTTTTCCATTGCAAGAAATGTGATAATGATTGGTTTATTAACGGATTGAGCGACCGGGAGGCCGCTCTTTTTGTGTTTGAGCCTGTCCGATATTTTTGAAGATTCAAGAACGAAGTGCAAAATTTCGCTCTGAATAGCCCGACAAAATTTTGACGTTCGAGACTTGATG
>JAIDKP010000019.1 GCA_029051445.1 Muribaculaceae bacterium
GTTGTCGCATAGTGCCCTGTCGCAGTTAGATCAAACTCATGTCCGCGCATCTGTTCGAAAAAACCGAATTTCACCATTCGGTTGCACATTACATCGGGATTTGGTGTCAGCCCCTTGCGTACTTCTTCAAGAGTATAGGCCATGACGTTATCCCAATACTGCCGGTGCAGATCTATCTCCTCGAGAGGGAGGCCGTAGCGACGTGCGATCAGATTGCACATTTCAAGATCTTCTTCTGCCGAGCAATCGCCGCTATCGCCTTCCATACCGATGCGTATATAGAACAGATGGACATCATGTCCATCCTGCACCAGACGATGTACTGCGACGGCGCTGTCGACACCGCCTGAAATGAGTGCGGCGATTCTCATCTGTCGTTATCTGTTATAACAGGGGACTCGTTTTCTTTCTTTTGCTGTTCAAGAGCCTTTTGCTTAGCTGCTTCACGCGCGGTTTCTATCTGCTCTTTGTTCTGAAGTACTTTTCGGAATGCGACAAGTAGATTTTCTGCAAGCAGGCTCTTGGATAGAATTTCCTGATTCTTGTTTGCATAATATATTGTCGGCTTGTTCCGTCTGTCAAAGTATCTGTCGGATTCCGGTGATGCGGCTACGATCCAGTTGGAAGGGTATGTGGCGATGCGGTTTTTCCATTCCTGATCAGCTGTACCCGGATATAGTGAAATCACAGTCATATCACCGCGCTCTATAAGCTTGTTCAGACTGTAATCGGCCGAAAGGCGTACACGTGCCATCATGTTTTCCGGATCATCAGGGTCGTCAAAAAGGATTAGAATATATGATGCGGATATATCATTCATCTTCTTTGATTCTCCGGTGGATGTGGTCATGCTTATATTCGGCAGTTTTTGGCCGACCATGCTTCCTCCGAGCTGTGAAGCCTGCCTGCTGTATCGTTCACGGGCATCCTTTGCGACCTCTTTTGACTTTGCAGCTGTATTGGCGAAAATCATGTAGACTTGATCAATCGGAAACTCGGCAGAATCGGAATACAGAGAACTTTCAGCCATCTCAAAGAGAACAGGCAACTGTGCAGGTACGGCTTTCTTTACATCACTTATTAGCTTTCTTACCGAGTTGCATACGACTGTCGTATCGGCATACGGCATGAAAGAAACGTAGTCGTTAAATGCCTCATGCATTTTTGCACGAGATGAAAATGCCGATTTCAGGTTGCACCTTTCCCAAAAATGTTCTACAAGAAATGATGTCCGTTGGTCAAGCGATACAAGGCTCTCCGGAGGTTCAGGATATTGGAAATACCGCTGCGGCTCCTGAGCCTGGACACAATATGCACTTATAAGCGCAATTATAGAGAGGATGATCTTTCGCATTTCAATGAATCAATTTGTTGAGATTTGATGTATGGATGCTGGTTACCATATTATGCAAAGATATATATTTTTTTTTGCTTGGGCTTAATGCCGATGTTTAATTCAGTTTTGGCACTTATGTGAAAAAAATGTAATTTTGCGGCTTCAAAAATAAGACAGAGCCGATGTCAGTAAACAGTATTTCCGATAGGTAACAAATAAGCTCTGTTAAGTATATGTTTAAAAAAGCTAAGGAAATGAATTTCTCAAGCACATTGGATTTTAAACCTGCGTTGTTCTCTGATCTTCGAGGTTATAATTTCCGCAAATTCAAAACAGATCTGATTGCAGGTGTTGTTGTCGGAATTGTGGCTTTGCCACTTGCAATTGCTTTCGGTATTGCATCAGGTGTAAGTCCGACGGTAGGTCTTCTGACTGCTATAATCGGAGGATTTCTTGTATCTGCTCTCGGCGGTTCGACCGTGCAGATCGGCGGTCCCACAGGTGCCTTTATTGTGATTGTATATAATATCATACAGACATTCGGGCTTATGGGGCTTGCCGTAGCGACTTTGATGGCCGGTATAATCCTTGTCGCGATGGGCGTGTTCAGGCTCGGAACTATAATTAAATTCATTCCATATCCTATTGTCGTGGGATTCACTGCGGGTATAGCCCTGACTATTTTCTCCACGCAGATAAATGATTTTTTAGGGCTTGGACTGACTGATATCCCTTCGGAGTTCATTCCAAAATGGCAACTCTATCTCAGCAGTCTCGGGCATATTGACTGGTCTACGACAGTCGTGGGGCTTGTCTCGCTGGCAATAGTCGTTGGCACCCCGCGCATTTCAAAGAAATTGCCTGGAGCTCTGATCTCAATCGTGATTGTTACGGCGGGTTGTTATGTCGCCTCTATATTTATCCCCGGTTTTTCGGTCGAGACAATTGGTGAGCGATTCGGAAATTTGAGCACCGACATACCTCAGCCAAAAGGATTTGACCTGAACATGGCCACGATCAACATGCTGCTTCCTTCTGCATTTACCATTGCAGTGCTCGGTGCGATAGAGTCTTTGTTGTCAGCCACTGTGGCCGATGGTGTTACCGGTGCCCGTACAAACAGTAATACCGAGCTTATAGGTCAGGGAATTGCCAATATAGTGGTTACTTTATTTGGTGCAATACCTGTTACCGGAGCCATGGCGCGTCA
>JAIDKP010000190.1 GCA_029051445.1 Muribaculaceae bacterium
AGCATTTGAAAAAAGTTAAAAGATGTATTATCTTTATGAGCGAATATTACTAGGTCAACATGTATATCATTCCCTTATTTTTTATCAGGCCTGATCCTAAACAACTTTTTTTAGTACTATGCTCCCGCATTATTACATGAAAAAAAAGTAATTTTGCAAATCAAAAAATCACGCGCTCATTGAAGTATCGGAATAAAAGGAGAGTCGGCCATTCCGTCGCCCGTCAGGAGGCAAGAGCCAAAAGTGACGGGAGGAAAGTCCGGGCAACGAGAGCAGCATGTTTCCTAACGGGAAGCGGTTGGCGACAGCCGGGCAATGTGACAGAAAAATACCGCCTGACAGAATTTTCTGTCGGGTAAGGGTGAAAAGGCGGGGTAAGAGCCCACCGGATGCCATAGCGATATGGCATGCCGCACACCCCATGCGTTGCAAGGTCAAATATACCGGCAGGATATGAGTGAATGCATTTATTGTTGCTATTGCCAATAAAAATGCTTTACACGCGATATCAGAAGAGCTGCTCGCTCTTGCCGGGGGGTAGACTGCTATAGACACGTGGCGACACGCGTCAGAGATAAATGACGGAACAGATCCGCATCAAACCGGATCTCGACATAACCCGGCTTATCGGCCGGCTCTCCATTTTCTGAACTTTGTGAGGACGCATATATCATAAATAAACATACTAATTGTCTGATGGGCAATCTTGCAAAACGCTCTATGACCGGCATCGTGTATGTCGGAGCAATCGTTGGATGTATTCTATCGGGGGACATCGCAGTTCTCATTCTCTCGATGCTATTTTCAGCACTCGGGGTTGCGGAGTTCTCAATGCTGTCCGAAAAAGACAGGATCCACCGTGCAAGCTTTATCATGGATATTGCCGGAGGAATGCTGCTGACATTCAGCATTGCAATGTGCTACTCTTCATTATCGGCATCCACTCCTCTTTTCCTACTTGCATGGCTTTTGTGGGTGCTCGGACGAATGATTGTCGAGCTATATATCCATCAGCAAGACGCGCTCACTCACCTGTGTCACTCCATCGCGGCACAAATCTACATAGCACTTCCGCTGGGACTTCTCAATTTGGTAAACACCCTCTCGTGGCCGCTTACCATGTTCATGTTCATTCTTATATGGCTGAATGATACCGGTGCGTTTATCGTCGGATCTCAATTGGGGCGTCATCGTCTATTCGAACGTATTTCCCCCAAAAAATCATGGGAAGGTTTTTGGGGAGGCATGTTTTTCTGTATAGTGGCTTCTGCCGCAGTCTGCTTCATTTATCCGGGCGTATTCTCCGGAATCATGCCGATCGGATGCTGGATCGGCTACGGCGTGCTGGTATCGGCATTCGCCACATGGGGCGACCTTGTCGAATCAATGATCAAACGTACGCTCGGAGTAAAAGACTCAGGCAATATACTGCCAGGTCACGGTGGAATACTTGACCGTATAGACTCGCTGCTGTTCGTCATACCGCTCACATTTATCTATATCGTGATCGCACGGTCGATCATCTGAACCGGCACCACAAGCTCGACCATATCACATTGCTGAATATGAACGTCGCAAAAATAAGAGCGACCCTGAAACCATGGATGCTCCCGATCGCCATGGCCGGAGGCATTGTGTTTCACAACGCCATGGACTACCTTGCGGTACTTTCGCCATACCTGATCTTCATTATGCTGTTGATCACCTATTGCAAAATCAGCCCTTCACAGCTCAGGATCACCAGGCTTTCATGGTCACTGCTTTCAATTCAGATCATAGGAGGAATTGCCGTCTACATGCTTTTGAAGCCATTGGGAGAGACTCTTGCCCAGGCAGGTTTCATATGTGTATTCTGCCCTACTGCGACAGCCGCACCTGTAATAACTGGTATGCTTGGAGGAAGCGTTCCGCGTCTTGCCACATTCTCTCTTGTCAGCAATTTTACCGTAGCAATAACCGCACCTGTTCTGTTCACATTCATGGGTGCTCACGGACATGGTCCGGAACTTTCATTCATCGAGGTGGCCGCACTCATTTCACTCAAAGTTGTTCCCCTTATACTTGGTCCTCTTCTTTTGGCTATGGTGATACAGCTGACTGCACCACGTGTCCACAAAGCGATTGCAACACGTCAGGGACTGTCTTTCTACATCTGGGCGGTTTCGCTTTTTATTGTTGTGGGAAAGGCCGTAAGCTACGTCATCGCCCATATAGGCGAGCCGGGGGCAGGCGGGATGCTCATGCTGGCTATAGCAGGTATAAGTCTTGCTGTGTGCTGTCTGCAGTTTATAATCGGGCGAAAAATCGGATGCCGTTGCGGCGACAAGATCGCCGGAGCGCAGGGACTCGGACAGAAAAACACGGTACTTGCCATATGGATGGCACTCACATTTCTCAATCCTGTTTCATCAATCGGACCGGCAGCCTATGTAGCATGGCAGAACACCATAAATTCCATACAGCTTTGGCTGAAGGCACGCCATGAGAGCCGTATAGCCTAAAGCAATTGCAACCGGTGTACAAATTCGTAGTTCTTAATCCCCCACTTCGGAGCGACAAGAAGCCCTTGAGGAGCCGAGGAAGTGAATCGCTCGATCGCAATCGAGCGCGGAACCATATCGCAGATTCTGAGGCAAAGATCAAGATAACGGTCGACCTCAAAAAGATCCAGCTCTATTTCCCCTTTATCCCATAGCCGATGTAAAGGCGTGTCACGTATGACCTGCAATTGATGGAACTTTAGCGACGACACCGGCAAAGCCACAGCACGTGATACTGTCTCCAGCATCATTTCCTCCGATTCGCCGGGCAATCCCATGATAAAATGCAGACCGACATCTATACCTGCATCTTTGGCACGTTCAACAGCCTCGACCGTCTGTTGCCATTTATGTCCGCGATTAATAAGTCCCAATGTACAGTCGTGCGATGTCTCGGCACCAAACTCTACTATCACAGACCCGGCATCACGATTCAGCAATCCAAGCTCTTCTGAAATACGTTCCGAAAAACAATCCGGCCGCGTACCCACCACAAGACCAACAACATCATCTGCCGCAAGAGCCTCTGTGTATAAAGCGACAAGTTTTTCTG
>JAIDKP010000191.1 GCA_029051445.1 Muribaculaceae bacterium
ATATCCCGGAGTTCATCGCGCGCAAGCACGGGCGCAAGGATATCGTTTATGACATTCCCGTGATGGAGCGTTATCTGAAGGATACGTATGGTGTTACGGTGTATCAGGAGCAGGTGATGCTACTTTCCCGTCTTCTTGCCAATTTCACCCGAGGCGAGAGTGACACGTTGCGCAAGGCTATGGGTAAGAAACTTATCGACAAGATGAATCATCTTAAGGGCAAGTTTCTTGAGGGTGGCAAGGCCAACGGTCATGATGAGAATGTACTTGAAAAGATATGGGCTGACTGGGAAAAGTTTGCATCGTATGCGTTCAACAAGAGTCATGCTACCTGCTACAGCTGGGTCGCCTATCAGACAGCATGGCTTAAGGCGAATTACACTCCGGAGTATATGGCCGCCGTGTTGTCGCGCAACAGCGCGGATATCGGCAAGCTCCGAGGTTTTATGGATGAGTGTAAGGTTCTGAAGATTCCGGTCAAGGGTCCGAGCGTGAATGAAAGTTTCAGTAAGTTCGGTGTCAACAAGAAAGGTGAGATACGCTTCGGCCTGTCGGCTATCAAGGGCGTAGGCGAGAATGTGGTGGCCGGTATTATCGAGGAGCGTCGCCGTGGCGGTGCTTTTGAGTCGATCTATGATTTTGTGGAGCGTGTGCCTATGAGCGGTCTCAACCGTCGTGTGTTTGAGTCTCTTGCTCTTGCCGGCGCTTTTGATTGCTTTGAAGGTATAAAGCGCGAGGACTATCTTGAGAAGAATAACCGTGACGAGACTTTTGCCGAGAATCTTCTGCGCTACGGCAATGCTTTCCAGCAGGCTTCTCAGCGTGCGGAGGCATCGTTGTTCGGCATGACAGATCCCGGTCTCAATACTTCGGGTCGCCCGGCGGTGAAGCCCGGTCTGGAGTGGATTCCGGCCGTGAGACTTGAGAAGGAGAAGGAACTTGTAGGCATGTATCTGTCGGCCAATCCTCTTGATCCGTTCTATGTGGAACTGACGCATGCGCTGACACCGCTCTCGGAAATAGAGGATCGTATATCGGACGGTGCGGAGTTGTGTATCGGCGGTATGGTTGTTGATTTTGAGAAGAAACTGACCAAAAAGGGATCTTTTTTCGGAATCATGAAGGTGGAGGACTTCATGGGTACTTATGAACTCCGCCTTTTCGGTGAAGATTTCAAGCTGTATTCAAGTTTCGGCACGGCAGGGTCGGCCATTTATGCGAAGCTTGCCTGGCATAAGGGTTATAACGGTGATCTTCGGATGAAAATTATTGACATGCAGTGGCTTGGGGATATGCAGGGTCGTCTGCTTCACCAGCTGACAATTGATGTTGTCCCGACGATGCTTAACGCAGACTTCATGGGCACGATCAAAGAGTGTGTGAAGAATGATACCGCAGACGGGGAGATAGGTAAGGTAAACTGGGCGTTCCGTGTGTTTGATGCCGAGTCAAACCGTGTGATACGTCTTGATGCCGGAAGAAAGATGCCTCTGACAAGAAAGCTTCTTGAAACTCTTGACGAGATGGAGCTTGACTACAGAGTATCGTGATAGAGAAACTAATAAATACTATAAAAATCAATAATTATGGCATTTACATTTACAGACGCTAATGTGAACGAGATCATTGAGTCGGGTAAACCTGTCGTGATCGATTTCTGGGCAACCTGGTGCGGTCCCTGCAAGGCAATGAGCCCGGCAGTCGACGCAATGGCTGAGGAGTATGAGGGACGTGTCGTAATCGGCAAGTATAATGTCGACGAGGAGACAGAGCTCGCAATGAAATACCGTGTTATGGCTATTCCTACGCTTCTGTTCTTCAAGGATGGCAAGAAGACTGATATCCGTCTTGCCGGTCTACAGACCAAGGAGACTCTGAAGGCGAAGATCGAGGAGCTTCTTGCTCTTTGATAAGGCTATATAAGGATAAATAACAGTGCGGGCGTGCCGATGGCGCGCCCGTATTATTTTTCAGATGCTGTATGCAGGATGTCAGCGGAGAGAGGCTATGGCATCGGCAACGACAAAGGTACTTCCACCGATGAAGATGAGGTCGCGGGGGGATGCGTCAGCGCGTGCTGCCGCGATTGCACAGGCTACGTCGGGGTAGATGTTTCCGTCGATGCCGTTGCCGGCTGCAATGCATTGCAGGGTCTCCGGATCAAGGGCACGGGGAACGGAGGCGCGTGTGAAATAGTAAACTGCGTCGCGCGGGAGTAAACTGAGAATGGATGAGATGTCTTTGTCGTTGACAAAGCCGAGAATGCAGCGTAGTTTGCCATGCTGCCACGATTCAAGTGCCGGGGCGAGGTATTGCCAGCCTCCTATGTTGTGACCTGTGTCGGCGATTGTAAGAGGCGAGTCGGAAAGGCGCATCCATCGTCCGGCAAGTCCTGTCATGTCGCAGACTCGTGCAAATCCACGTGCTACTGCCTCGTCGGTGATGTTATATCCGGCTTTGCGCAGCTGTAGAAGGGCAGTGAAGATTGTTGCGGCATTACGTGTCTGGCAGTGTCCTGACAAGGCTGCTTTTACAGTGTCGCCAAATGGTGTGCCGATGTATGTCGTTTCTTCAAGTGACCTGATCGCTTTGTCGAACGGTATGTTGTCGGATGCGATGAAGACCGGTGCTGCGGCTTCATTGGCTTTGTCGACGATGACTTCGCGCACTTCGGGTATGTCGCCTTCGCCAAGAACAACGGGTATGCCAGGCTTTATGATGCCTGCTTTCTCCGATGCGATCGCCGAAAGGGTGTTTCCGAGTTGTGCCGTGTGATCGAACGAGATGTTGGTGATGACCGAGAGAACAGGTGTGATAATGTTTGTCGAGTCGAGTCGCCCGCCAAGACCAACTTCGATAACGGCAATGTCGACACCGGCTTTTGCAAACCAGTCGAATGCCATAACAGTCGTCAGCTCAAAGAAAGATGGTGAAATAGAGTTTTCGGCAGTGTCGCGAAGGTATTTTTCAAGCCAGAGCACCACTTCGGATTCCGGTATCATGTCGCCGTTGACGCGTATGCGCTCACGGAAGTCGATGAGGTGTGGCGATGTGAAGAGTCCGACGCGGTATCCTGCAGACTGCATCACAGCGGCTATCGTGTGTGCCGTCGAGCCTTTGCCGTTTGTGCCTGCAATGTGTATTGTCGGGTATTTTTTGTGGCTTTCACCATTGAGTCGTGAGAGACGGCGGACTGTATCAAGTCCGGGCTTATATGCAGCAGCTCCTATCTGCTGGAACTGCGGCGTGGCGTTGTAGAGGTATTCTACCGCTTCCTTGTAGGTCATTGACTGATGGAATCTGTGTCTCGGTATGTTTTGTAAGCCGTTGGAATTTTGCGGCGGATTTGAGCTTCATCTTGTTTGATCCAACACAAAATTAGATGTTTTTTTGAAAAAAGATGCAATGTAGTGTAACGAAACGGGTATGTGGCACGTCTAAATAGTAAACGAAACAATAAAACAGTATGAACAAGTTTGTCAAGATATTTGCAGCATCATTGATTTCAGCGGGATGCTACGGCAGTGCAGCCGCGTCGACAGGTGATTTCAATCTGTTCGGAAGCTGGAACAAGATCACAGCCTCGTCGGAGCGTTCGACACGCAGCATGAC
>JAIDKP010000192.1 GCA_029051445.1 Muribaculaceae bacterium
CGCCTGAAAAATATCCAAACCTCAACACTCAAAAAAGAGAGGCTGCGCCGTAAAACTTAATTACGACACAGCCTCCTGTTATAAGATCAATATCGACAATCTTTATGCGATAGTATTCTGTCCGTAAGGGTTGGGACCGAACTGGTTGGGACCGAGCTGCGAGGGAAGGGCAGCAAGAACTATAAACCAGATCGAGCCGATCATTGGCACAAGCGAGATAAGTACCCACCAGCCGGAACGGCCAATGTCGTGCATACGACGAATCGATACAGCAATATTAGGCACCATCACTGCAAGTGCATAAAGATAGTAAATATAGATAAAGAACGATGCCACCGCTGCAGCAAGAGCAAAAAGCACAACCCCGACAACAGCGTTAAAGAGAATAAAATACCAGAACTCAGCGCGAGGCGAGCGGCCGTTAAAATCGGCATACTTACTGAAACATGCCTTGACAGCATCCATAAATGCAATGTTTTGTGACATTTTGTTGTTTGTTTAAGTTTAACATTCCGGATCCATTGGATCGCAGTTACAAATTTAGCACAAAAATAGCACCGACGCTCCACCTTACACTTGTTTTATTTGACTTTTGATAAGATTTTTTTTGATTTTGGCCATATAGATTTATCTTTGTAGTCATACAAAACTGCACATGAATTACAGTTTCCTTGACTTTTTAGGATTGCTCGGATCTGTCGGGCTCTTCCTCTACGGCATGAAGGTGATGAGCGAGGGCCTTCAGAAAGCCGCCGGTAACCGCCTACGCACAATTTTGGGCGCCATGACCCGCAACCGTTTTGCGGGTGCAATTACAGGCATTTTCATCACCGCTTTGGTACAAAGTTCTTCGGCATCCGTCGCGATGGTAGTCGGTTTTGTAAATGCCGGCCTGATTTCACTCGGACAATCGCTTGCTGTCACACTCGGTGCCAATGTAGGCTCAACATTCACGATGTGGATCATCTCTCTTTTCGGGTTTAAAGTAGATGTCTCCACTGTGGCAGTGCCGATCCTTGCGTTTGGCGTCCCGATGCTATTCGCCAAAAAGAGCCGGACAAGATCTATCGGGGAACTTCTGATAGGATTCGCGTTCCTGTTTATGGCACTGTCGCTTATCAGCAAATATGTCCCCGACCTGCAAAGCAATCCTGAAATGTTTGCATTTCTCGAGCGCTATGCCTCGATGGGCTATTGGTCGGTAATCGTATTCCTTTTTGTCGGCATCATTATCACAATGCTCATACAGTCATCGGCGGCCACTTTTGCCATCACACTGATAATGTGCAGCAAAGGCTGGATATCGTTCGATCTTGGCTGCGCAATCATTCTCGGCTCCAAAATTGGCACGGCAATAACCCCCATCCTTGCATCACTGAGCGGAAATATCGGAGCAAAACGCGCAGCTATCGCCATGCTCATGTTCAACACCGCCGGCGCAATCTGGGCTATGGCTATCTTCTATCCATTCTGTGATTTATGCGCATGGATAACAGAAAGATGCGGACAAGGCGACCCCAACTTGCTATATGGATTTGTCAACACCCTGCAGGATACCGCCCCGGATGTCTACAACCATCTTTTTGACGGAACCCTGCCGGCCGACGATGCCAATCTGACAACCATGACACGGATGCAGGTAAGCGTATCGTTCGGCATGTCGGTTTTCCCGACCCTCGTGACAACGATCAACATGTTCCTCATGATCTGGTTTACAAATATCTATGTCAAATTCCTCGAATGGATCATACCGTCACGCCATCGCGAGGAGGAGGAATTCACCCTCAAATTCATATCAAGAGGCCTGCTTGGTGTTTCAGAGTTGAACATCGCTCAGGCAGAAAAAGAGCTTGAGGTATTTGCCGAAAGAGTCGGACGCATGGTAGGAATGGCCAAAAGCCTTGTTCACACCAAAGCCGGAAGCGACGATTTCAACCAGATATATTCTCGTCTTGAGAAATATGAGGAGATTTCAGACCGCATGGAACTTGAAATCGGAAATTTCCTGAAACACGTTGCAGAAGGACGACTTTCAAGCACTTCAAAACGCCATGTCGCCGGAATGCTGTCTATTGTAACTGAAATCGAAAGCATAGCCGACTGCTGCCTCGGTATCGGAAAAATACTACTGCGCAAGCAGCAGGCCAATGTCCACTTCAACGCCGAGATATACCACAATGTCGACACGATGTTTGAATATGTCGACAAGGCCATGACCAATATGGTCAAGCTCCTCTCGACAGTCGAGACCCCGCACGAAAGCGACATTATCGTTTCATACAACACCGAGCGCGAGCTCAACAACAAACGCAACCAGCTTCGCACCCAGAATATCACAAACATCAACGAGAACCACTACGAGTATCAGGCCGCAATCTTCTATATGGACATAGTAAGCTGCCTTGAGAAGACAGGCGACTACATCATAAATGTTGTCGACGTAGTGCGCACAGAGTTCCGCAACAACAAATAGCCCATCGTCAATGCTGCCATCAGAAGTTGCTGTCGGCATGCCTCCGGTACCGTCCGGCGTACACATCCCAAACGACATAACACTTGCCGTTCTGCTCGCCATATTTGTGGCAATGGGATTAAACACGCACCATCTCCGCCACATCGCAGCGACTTTTTTCAGCGATCTTGCCTCGAGACGTCAGCGCGCCAACATTTTCGACCTGCACAACACAACGGCCGACACACGCACCTTCATATTGATGGCAATACTGACATCTGTCATGGAGGGGGTTCTGCTGGCCGGATGGAGCACAGGCTCCGGCAACGATGCATATTTAGAGCACGCAGTCATACTCTCGGGCATTGCAATCGCATTCAATCTGTTTTCTTATACGGCCTGCGCCACGATCGGATACACATTCACCACCCCACAGAATGCAAGCCAGTGGCGACACACACTCAACGCATCGCAGGTTGTCCTCGGTATCGGGCTGATAATTCCGGCCACACTGTCGGTCATCAGCTCCGACAATCCCACATGGATCTATGTTGTCGGCTTAATATTATACATTTCTGTGCGTATATGCTATATTTTTAAAGGTATTTCGTTTTTTTATAGCAATCTACTATCTTATTTTTACTTTATTTTGTATCTTTGCGCCCTTGAAATCATCCCGGTAATTGCAGTCGTCCATGGCGCCCTTATGCTTTCGGTCGCATAGAAGATCTTTTACCCTGTATTGATTTGTATCGTCACACGGAGTAATCACTTGAGCTCCACCCAAAACTATTCCAAGCGTGAAGATAAAAAAGATACTGGTTTCCCAACCTCAGCCGGCATCCGGCAAGTCTCCTTACTTCGAGATAGCAAGCCGTCATGGCGTAGAAGTGGTATTCCGCCCCTTTATCAAGGTAGAAGGGCTGTCGGCCAAAGAGTTCCGCCAGCAGAAAATCAACATTTCAGATTTCACTGCAGTGATCTTCACAGCTCGTACAGCGATCGACCACTTTTTCCGTCTGTGCGAAGAGACCCGCGTGAATGTGCCCGATACCATGAAGTATTTTTGCACCAACGAGCAAATCGCGCTCTACCTGCAGAAATACACCACTTTCCGCAAGCGCCGTATATTTTTCGGTGCCACAGGCAAACTTGACGGGTTATCGACAATGCTCCAAAAACACAACAAGGAGAAATACCTCTTTGTCGTGTCGGATGTGCATGACAGTGCCGATGTCGCTCCTCTTGAAAAGGCCGGCATAAACTACACAACCGCAGTCATGTACCGAACCGTAAGCAACGACTTCGGCCCCGATGAGAAGTTCGACTACGACATGCTGCTGTTTTTCAGCCCGTCGGGCATAGAGTCGCTCAAAAAGAATTTCCCCGAATTCGAGCAGGGCGACATACGCATAGGCGTGTTCGGCCCCACTGTAGCCAAAGCAGTCAAAGACTCCGGGTTGCGCCTCGATCTTGAAGCACCCTCACCCGGCGCACCTTCGATGACTACGGCCCTTGACCTATATTTGGCCGACCAGAAGCAGCAGTGAAAACCTACAGGCTGCCAAAACAGACAAAACTTTGCAGCACCTCAACCATAGACCGGCTTTTCTCGCGTCGCGGAGGGGGTGACCAGGCTCACAGCGCGCTCACCTACCCCATAAGGGCAGTGTGGGCGCCTGCTGCATTCAGAAGAGATAATCAACGGGGTATCAAATTTATGATTTCGGTACCCAAAAAGCGCTTGCGCCATGCAGTGGACCGCGTCACAATGCGCCGGCGCATAAGGGAGTGCTATCGTCTTGCACGACGCGACAACATCGACGGATGCCCCGATCTGGACGTAATATTCATCTATGTAGCTGACAAACTGACAGATTCCAAAAGAGTGCATAGTGCAATGGAACGTCTGCTCACAAAAATAACCGGAATACCTGAGACAGGGGGCGAGTAGAAATGATACGGCGGCTATTCATCTTGCCTATAAGGTTTTACCAGGCATGCATATCCCCGATGTTTCCTGCAAGTTGCAGATTTACACCTACGTGCAGTCAATATGCAGCGGAAGCAATTGCAAGGCATGGCGTCGCACGGGGTATATGGCTGACAATCAGAAGACTGTCGAGATGCCATCCGTGGGGTGGATCGGGCTATGATCCTGTGCCTTAGACATATGCGTCTTCACTGTCGGCTATAGACCGCATACTCCACCAACATCCTGACTGTGAACGGATAAGCCGGCACGCGAGGTTTCGGACCGCCGGAATAGAAAAAACGATTCTGAATATCCCATGACTTGAAAGACAGCATTTTAGTCTCTCCGGGAGGGATATTGCAATCAAGAGACACCGACTTTCTATGTACTTGATTTCCATCGACATCGAGGTACAGAATATCCAGTTTTACAGTCCGCATCAAACGCAGCGTATCGGCGTTTGTGACATGAACAGTCTCACGCATAGACCTTAACGGTTTTTCGTAACCGGAGACGAGTACAAGCTTTTCAGGGCATTTCACCGTGTCTACTGTGGCATAGGACAGCGTATCGGCCACCTCGACCGCATGTTTGGCACGCAAAGGCCTGCGTGTGGTGCGCTGCGCGACCGCGAAAAACGCACATACAACCGCAAGAAAAATCACACACGCACGCTTCATAGATAACGGGGCTGATAGGGTGGATCGGACACACTGCGGGGCCATACGCGCATACATCCGTCGAGTCCTTTCTGACGGTCGTCGTAGGATCTGACCGAAAACCGGAACATGTATGGAAAAAGACGCCACCAGTTCACACGCAGTCCACGGCTGACCGGAGTCAATGAAAGCCGCCCGCCTGAAAGATTCAGTGTAAACCTCGAAGTACGCTTCTTTGAGAACGGGTCTGAGCGCAAAGATCCGTCGGGTTTGATTTCAGCGAGAGTGGCATCAAACACTCCTGTTTTGGCGGAAGGGACTACATAGCCAAGCAAAGTCCCGTTTTCAAGCCCTATCCCCGAAGAAGAGCATGCCACAACACGAAAACGCATCCCCTCCCTGTCCTCACGCTCTATCACTATCATCTGCCCAGTCGCAGGGAACTGCCATATTCCTTCTATCTCCACAAGAGGCAAGCGCGAAAGGCGCTCGACAATCTCTTCACGGCTACCGTATCCCTCAAAAGTTTCGGCGGCCATGTGGAACGAGTCCGCCATAGCCGTCAAAACAATTGTTATCAGTGTGATGAGCCTTCGCATAGAGGCTTTCTACCGTTATCAGATCGTAGAGAATGAGTAATTAAATCCAAATGTGAAGAGTTCTCTCATCTGCCAGCTTTTCCATGCCGTGTCGGACTTTCGCGATGAGTCGTAGCGCAGATTCACAACAACCTGCGTGGAGAGGAACCGGTTGATAGAGAAGTTGATCGTGTTGTCCCACTGCCCCTGGACATATGAATAGTCAGTAAAGAGATAGAAGTTTGACACGTAGGATATGTTGTATGCGATATTCCACGTGAGTGATGCATTGAGATTGGAACCGTACTGGCTTACAGTGCGTCTTCCCTCCTCTATGCCCAGTGTCGTCTCGTTGACCCTGTGGGACAGACACGACTTGAGGTTGTATGATAGAGGCGCCATTGAGAGGCCGAAGTTAACAGTCTTCTTGGGATTGACAAAGTTGTATGTCATACCGATACCGAGGTTAAGCTCACCCGGCGCGAGGAACGCCGCCTTCACCGTGTGCGAGTTTGGAGCAAAGTTCTGAAGGAACTGCGTCCTTGCCATCATGGTGAGAGTATAGTACCAGCTCTTGAATGCCTTTAGACCAAACTTTGAATCCACCTGAAAAAGATCCTCGGAGATACTGTAGTTGCGCAGCGTGTCGTTTGGCGCGGAGTTTAACGAGAGTCTATACTGTATGACGTTTTCAAAAAGCAGATTCGGGTGGTAGGCGGTGTTAAGGTTTACCTTATATATTCCGTTCAGGCGCAGGTTTACGTTGGAGTTACCACCCTGATACCAGTTGGCAGAGTTGTAGGCCTGCGCAAACTGAGCCGACGCATTAAATGATTCTATCCAATGCTTGCGACGTGTATCAACCGAAAGCTGGGTGTCGCCCGGAGCCGGAGAAATCGACACTTCCTCCACAACTATTTTTGCATGCTCCGGATCGGCATAAGCCACATACTGCTTCGGGGGGTCCGGCAGATTAGCAAGATTATACCGCACAAGTTCGGGGTATCTGACATAGAATCTCTGACGCGTCTCCTGGAGATAACGGCGGGCGCTTACTCCGGCCCACTGAAGCGCAGGGTTATCACTGAACTTGCGGGAAAAGGGGGGGAGTGAATCAAGTTTCTCAAAATGAGTGAACACAATCGGAGTCGCGATAAACCACTTGGGAAGCATCAGGTCGCTGACATCAATTGTCGTATCTATCACAAGGGTGTCAGGCACCAGCAGAACCACTGTATCCGGTTCAACTTTAGTAAGCCTGTCATCAGCTTCGTCACCAAAAAAATCATCGAGGACAACCGCTGCAGGTGGATCGGTTTCATCATCGTCATCGTCGTCCCCAAGAAACACCTGCGCTCCGGCATTGAATGCCGAAGAGAGGAACAACGAGAGCATTAATATAAGCCGGCTCGGATTAAATCGCATAAAGTAGAGACTTAAAAACAGGTAATTGATCTTTCCACAAACAGCCCAATGGCGCATATCCGATCGAGCCTTGTAGGGGAACATTCACAAAGGTAACAAAAAATCGTTAAAAGTGTGATTTTGTCAACAATAAAATATCACGCCCGCCAATTTCCCACAATCTTATAGCACGTTTTCTTTAACACATTCATAATTAGAAATCAATATTGTCAATACTTCTGAGTTTACTATTTTATCCATGGCCATGACGATATATACATCTCCAGTTCCATTCGATTCATAGCACAAATTTTACAAAATTCTCTTTTTGTCGAAAGAGCAAGTTCCAAATCAGAGAAGCAACTATTCACTCCTCTAGAATGCCATAAATGAAATAGTCCTCCACAAGAGCGATGAACTTCATACCCCAAAATTTCAATTCTCTTAAAACGTTCTTGATCCTCAGGCCCCCATCCACAAAAATATTCATTCTCCCATCCAACACGTCTATAGTTTTCAACTGAAACAATAAATGCTCCACCAACAGAATGATATCCATTCATCAGCAATCTATTTTGTGGGTATTTTGAAAGCAGAGCTAAATTTACGGTGGAGCTAAATTTACTTGAAAAGAATTCATTAATATGCCATGCACAACCATCGTATGGAGAAGACATAATCTGAATAGGATGACATTTCAAGTAGTTCAATGACTCCAAAATCTGGCCAATTGGCACAATCACATCTGCGTCCCAAACCGCAGCAAAAGATGTCGTAACAATCCTCAACATGTCATTTATATACTTTGTTCTATGAAATATTGGATTATTATCTTTTACAAAAAGATAATAGATACGTTCATGCATAAATATCTCA
>JAIDKP010000193.1 GCA_029051445.1 Muribaculaceae bacterium
TCACTCCTGACATTATCGGCCTCATCATCATCAATAAGCAATACCGCTATCGAGTTTCCGAGCAGCTTGTCGGAAATATCGCCGGTGCGTTCCGATTCCGATATCGCTATCGGCATATAGATCTGTGAAAACGATTCGTTTGTCATGGGCGATGCACCTTCGACCACACCTTTCACACGATAGTCAGTCTGGTCAATGGTTATTGTCGCTCCCACCACGTCGCCGGCACCTTTCCCGAAAATAAGATCTACTGCCTGATCCGCCATTATCACTTCCTTCACCTCCCCTTCTATATCCTCTGCGGTAAAAGGCGATCCTTGCAGAAAATTGAACTCATAGACGCGGAAGAATGCGTCGTCGACAGGTTTGATCTGCACCTTCACTTCCGTTTTTCCATCGGGTAGAAGCGCGCCATGATTGTTGTTGTCATCGCAGTATGCCGCAACTTCTCTGATGCCGTCGATATCTTTCAGCACATTCTTTACGAATGAATATGAGATAAAACTCTGACGTTCAAAATTCGGCTTTTTGCACGACATTGACGATATATAGTATGTCTCGCCACGGTTCACCTCGGGGTATATCGGAGCGATCTTTATGTAGTAGATCATCGACATGGCAAGCGTGGTGGCTATCGCAAGCGTCACGCCGGCAATATAGATGCCGGTGAAAAGCGGATCGGCCTTAGCCTGCATCAGTGCCGATTTTATATAATGCTTTATCATTTCACTTCCTGGTTAACTTTTTTAAATCACTTCATTGTTTTGAGCGATTATTCATCGTGAAGCGCCTCGGCCGGGTCGACATGCATCGCCTTTCGTGCCGGTAGCAGCACCCCGCACACAATCATCACCGCCATGATCGCGAATACAGTGGCGATACAGGCGATCATGCGCGGCCACTCGAGATAACCGGTGTCGCCGTAGGCGTTAAGCTCCATCACCGCCATATTTATGTCAATGACTGCGGCCACCGGAGTCACAAGCAGCAGAAGCAGCAGCCCCTCGCCCAACTGCGTGGCAAACACACTGCGCGCCGTGGCACCTGCCACTTTCATCAGGGCAATCTCCGAGAAGCGCTGGCGTGTGCGGAACCAGAATGTGCCGAGCAGCCCGAGGAAAATATTGACCAGCAGAAACGACATCACGATATATTTGTTGCGCGTAGCCTGCTTATTTTCGAGAGTAAATCCCTTAGCCAGACGGTCAAATGACACCACGTTGGCTATATACTGGTTGCCGACCCTGAACTGGCTTTCGCTGTCGGCCATAAGATTCTCGATAAAATCCTTTGCCATGCCATCTTTTACTCTTACAGTCACCTCATTATACCAGCCGGGGTTACCAAACTGGTCGGTCCCCATCGGGCAGACAACCGACAGTGAATTGCGAGAGCTGAAATACTCGGTATACTTTACCGGGGTTATAATTGCCGATACTTTTTTCGGCACATAATCGCCCTCATACTTTTCAACCTCTTTTCCGGTAATATCCGGTGTTTTATCGCCGAAAACATTTGATGACAGCATTATGCTATTGGGATTCTTCTCAAGAATCTCGGCAAGATGCTCGGGGCTCTCCCCATTTGCACCACGATAACCAAAAACCTTGATGAACCCCGGGTCAACACTACGCAAAAGTATCCATCCGTCGCTGGGAAGCAACGTGTCGCCGTTTTCATTGATATACCTCAGCCCGGTACCCGAGTTGGAGCCACAATAGGGATAAGCATTCACCGACAGACCCACACATTCCACTTCGGGGCGACGGCGAAGACGCTCCACCATCTCCATCCTGTCGAAACTGTAAGCCGAGTCGTTTGCGCTCTCCTCTTTGTACTCTACAGCACCGGAGTTAAGCGTAGATATATCCACAAGAAACGTATTGGATATATCGAAACCCCGATCCTCGCTCACGCGCTTTGTCTGCACATAGAGCTGATCCACAATTATCCATATCACCACCGACACTATAAGCAGCTCCACGGCAAGCCACATATTGGCTTTCCACTCTGCCATAAGGCGTTTGAAAATATACTTTATACCCATTGCTTTAACTCTTGATTGCGTTTACAACATTCACTCTCGATGCCTGCCATGCTGGCACACCTGTGCTTATCACATTGAGAAGAAAGCAGAAGAGAAGAACCCACATGAAAGTCGAGACATGTATCAGTATCGACAGATCGATCTTCGGCTCATTGGCCAAAATTACAAATCCGCGCGAAAACAGATCGTTGCTGAAAAAATATGCAAACGCCACACTCAGCGCAAAACCGATCACACCAGCCAACAGCGTCACCACCATGTTTTCTGTGAGAATGTCGCACACGATACTCGCCCGCGTGGCACCGAAAGCGCGCTTCACGCCGATCTCGCTGCGGCGCTGCCGCAGACGGCTGTGGGTCATGCTGGTCAGATTTATTGCCGGTACAAGAAGTAGTATCGTAAGAAGTATGATATGCTCGCGACGCTTGGGAGCCATATCGGGAGTCTGATTGGCACCTGCACCTATCGACTGAGTCTCCTGATCATACGGACGATTGCGATCTATCATCTTCCAGCCGGTCGGCTCTATCTCCTCATTAAACTTGTCGAAAAGCACTTTGCACTCCTCTCTCACCTCATCCATGCCCCCCTCTTTGGCAAGTATTACCGCCGACATCGATCCCATGTGGGTATTCCACGTCAATTGTGCATTTCGCGTAGTCGTATACGGTATCCATGCATCGGCGTAGGCCTTTGTGGCAAGTGTGCTCACATCCTTCACCACCCCCGACACCACATAAGGCACACGGGAAAGCCTGATCTCCTTGCCCACGACATTGGTGTCGCCATACACATTGCGTGCAAGACTCTCGGTGATTACAGCCTTCTTTATACCAGACTCAAAATCACTCTCACTGAACGGCTTGCCATCGATAAACGTGAAATCAAACACATTGAAAAAATCATCGTCACATTCGCGCATATCCACCGTCACCGCCGGCTGCCCTGGCAAAGAAGCCGACACCGACGAGATCCACGCCACATAAAGGCTTACCGCCTCGGCACTCTTAAGCTCCTTATAAAGCTTCTTTGCTGTATTCTCCGACATGCCGCCATTGCTGTTC
>JAIDKP010000194.1 GCA_029051445.1 Muribaculaceae bacterium
GACGGCCACGATCTTGATATGCTCATCGATGCATTCCGCGACATAAGGGATCTACAGGGACCACGCATTATACATCTGCGCACAATAAAAGGCAAAGGAATGCCGGCGGCTGAAAAAGATCCGTCGTCATGGCACGCACCGGGAAAATTTGACCCGGTTTCAGGCGTGCGGCTGTCCTCGCAGGCCAACGATGGTACAACCAAATTCCAGGATGTATTCGGAGAAACACTGCTGGAACTTGCAAAAAACAACAGCAGAATTACAGGCATAACAGCTGCAATGCCATCAGGCACATCAATCTCGATAATGCAGAAAGAAATGCCCGACAGAGTGTTTGATGTCGGCATATCAGAAGGACATGCCGTGACCTTTGCCGCAGGACTTGCCAAAGAAGGACGACTCCCGTTTGTGGCCATATATTCATCATTTCTCCAGAGAGCCTATGACCAGATCATACACGATGTGGCGATACAGAAACTTAAAGTGGTGTTCTGCATAGACCGGGCCGGACTTGTAGGAGAGGATGGGGTGACACACCACGGAGCATTTGACCTTGCCTATATGCGCACCGTGCCGGGAATGATCATTGCTGCACCACGCGACGAACACTCACTGCGAAATATCATGTACACGGCACAGCTTCCCGACATTGTCGACGGGCCGATAGCAATACGCTATCCGCGTGGCAACGGCAAGATCGCCGACTGGCACAACGATATGCGCCCGATAGAAATCGGTCATGGCGAAAAACTGCGCGACGGCGATCATGTGACCGTAATCACTATAGGCACAATCGCCTCACAGGCGGCAGAAGCAATTGATATTGCGGCTCAAAAAGCGGGAATAAGCGCGGCCCACTACGATGCCGTATTCCTTAAGCCACTTGACGAGTCGATGATGAGAGAAATCGCCGGAAAAGGACTCCCGGTAGTTACCGTCGAAGATGCGGCTGTCAACGGAGGACTTGGATCGGCCGTCACTGAATGGATGACCGACAACAACTTCTCTATTCCGGTCACGCGTCTTGGTCTGCCGGCCGAACAATTCATAGAGCACGGCTCAATACCTCAGCTACAGAAGATATGCGGCATTGACCCCGAGTCAATTTCCGATGCAATAATCAACGCTGCAAAAGCATGAGAATAGTTATTGTCGGCGCTGGTGACGTTGGCACACACCTTGCCAAACTCCTCTCGATCGAAGACCAGGAGATAACACTTGTCGACGCAAACCGCGACAAACTTGGTGTGCTTGATGCCAACTACAACCTCATGACTCTGGTTGGAGCCCCTACCTCGATCAAGACCCTGCAGGCCGCAGCCGCAGGAAAAGCCGATCTGTTCATTGCTGTCACACCATTTGAGTCGACCAACATCACAGCATGCGCCATGGCCAACTGGCTTGGTGCAAAATCGACTGTGGCACGCATCGACAACTACGAATTAATGACCGAGAAACCGGCCGAATTCTTCAAGACAATAGGAGTCGACCACACAATCTATCCGGAATTTCTTGCCGCAGAAGAAATACTGACCGCATTGCGGCACTCATGGGCGCGACACTGGTTTGAACTTCACGGAGGAGAGATCATCCTTACAGGCGTTAAAGTGCACTCAGGAGCACGTATCATCGGACAGCAACTGAAAGACCTTACCCGTGACAACCACAATTTCCATGTATCGGCGATAAGAAGGCGGCACGAAACCATCATACCGCGAGGCGATGACACTATACTTGAAAACGACATAGTATATTTTACCTCGACAAGGCCACACATCAGGGACATACGCGAACTCTGCGGCAAAACAGACTACAAAGTGCGACGCGTCACAATCATGGGCGGCTCACGCATAGCCATCCGACTGATCGCACTCGCCGGCAACGAATATAAATTCAAGATCATTGAGAGCGACCAGGCCCGATGCCGCTATCTCGCCGAAATACTCCCCGACGACGTAGAGATTATCTATGGAGACGCGAGAGACAACGACGTGCTATCTGAAGCCGACATAACCCATACCGATGCATTTGTGGCATTGAGTGACAGCTCTGAGGCAAATATACTTGCATGCCTGACCGCAAAAGAATTCGGAGTAAACAAATCGGTCGCCGAAGTTGAGAATCTGCAATTTGTAGGCGAAGCGGAAGCACTCAACATCGGGACTGTCATCAATAAAAAGCTGCTTGCATCTGCAAAAATTTTCCAGCTTCTGCTCGATGTCGACGGATCGACAAGCCGGTGCCTTGCACTCACCGATGCAGAAGTTGCCCAGATCGAGACCAGAAAGGGATCAAAAATAACATCTGCACCAATCAAGAACCTGAAACTGAGTCGCGAAATGACTTTGGCCGGCATAATACGCGACGGCAAAGGAATGCTCGTCAGCGGAAACACTACTGTACAACCGGGAGATCAAGCCGTGGTATTCTGCCTCGGAGGCTCACTTCATGAAATCGAACGACTCTTCACGTGAGACAGTCCCACATACATAAAACAGGCCTGATCAACTTCCCGGTTCTGCTCAAAGTCGTGGGATGGCTGCTCATTGTGGAATCGGCATTCCTCATTGTACCGTTCATAACATCGCTCATCTACATGGAGCCGGATGCCGTTCCGTTTCTTGGATCGGCGGCCGTCACCGCTATTGCAGGTGTCCTGCTCAACCAGTGCATACACCCTCGCAGCAAGTCACTGCGCAAGCGCGAGAGCGTTCTCGTCACATCGCTTACCTGGATTGTGTTTTCTATTTTCGGGATGCTGCCATTCATCTTCGGCTCTCCCGACATGTCGGTCAGCGACGGATTCTTTGAAGCCATGTCAGGCTTCACCACTACAGGCGTGTCTATTGTAGCCGATCCGGCAACACTCTCACACGGCATACTCATCTGGCGAAGCATGATGCAATGGATCGGAGGACTCGGTATTATCCTGTTCACCCTCGCGGTCATACCGATGCTCAACTCCGCCGGAGGTGTCCACCTCTACAACTCTGAAGTCACGGGAATAACCCATGACAAACTCACGCCACGCATCAGTTCGACCGCCAAACGCCTGTGGGGCATATACCTGATACTGACCATAGCGCTCACATTCCTGCTGTGGCTTGGTCCGATGGGATTTTTCGACAGCATATGCCACTCACTGTCGACCGTTTCGACCGGAGGCTTCTCAACCGATGCGGCAAGCATCGGTGCATGGGACTCGACATATATCACCATCGTCATCACGGTGTTTATGTTTATCGGAGGTATCAACTTTACACTCATGGTAAAAGCATTGTCGGGATCCGGCCGCATGCTTACTGCCAACGAGGTATTCAGAGTCTACTGCAAGGTAATTGTGGTCACGACAATTATTTTCATCGCTTTGATAGCCCTCTATACATCATCGACCGACTTCGCAACCATCACCGTCGATGCGCTGTTTCAGGTCATTTCGACAATAACATCGACCGGATATGCCAACGGCGACTACACCAAGTGGGGACCAGGATGCATGATGATCATACTGTTGCTCATGTTTGTAGGAGGATGTGCGGGATCAACATCATGAGGATACAAACTCGACCGTATGCTCACTGTCAACCCTGTCTCTTATACAAAAATGACGCTGCCGAC
>JAIDKP010000195.1 GCA_029051445.1 Muribaculaceae bacterium
GGAGTAGAGGTAGCGCGCGAGACCGAATATATAACGGCGGAACCCCGGACGATAGTTCAGCAGGCGTTCAAACCAATCCATGTGACGGCTCATGATTTTCACTGCGGCTCCGACATAAACCATTGCAAGCAGAGTGCCGATACCGACCACATTCCACTTCCATTGTCCGAAAAACAGGAAGCATGCGGCTATGGCAGTTGCCACCAGTGTTATGTCGACAATGATCTTGATGTCGGCAAATGTTTTTCCTGTGACTTTGGCTATGGCCACCGGCAATCCTTCACCCGGCATTGTGACCGAGGCGCATCTTATCTCCATAGCGATACCTGCAGCCATCACTGTGCAGCCGATAAACTGCTCTGCGATCTGTCCGGCAAGCGACTCCGGCACATAGGCCGATGTTATAGCCATGTTCATGTCTATCAGTGCGCCAAATATAAATCCTATGACGAGCTGAAAAAGTTGCACGGGATTGAAACGTCGTCTCAGAACTGCAATCTGTCCAGCCACAAGCAGTGCGTTGAGTATGTTGGTGTAGGTGCCGAGCGACAGTGCCGGTACAAGACCTTCGGCTCCGGCAAGTGTGAATGCAAGCGGACAAGAGGAGATCACACTGCTGCCCAGATCGGAGCGCACGCACATCGCCACACCGAGCGTCATGAAATAGAGCGATACAACAAGCAGAACATGCTGCCAAATAAATGAGATGACTTTTTCTTTGGATAAACTACTGTACTTATTGGACATATTTTAAAAGGCTTTTTGCAAAATTACAAAAAACTGATTGCGTTTTCACGTTTTATTATGTCATTGAGGGATGATTATAAAACAAAGTGAGCGGCCTCGCGGTCGCTCAGTTCGTCAATAAACCAATCATTATCACATTTCTTGCAATGGAAAAAGTAATCTGTGCTTTGACTATAAAACACTGCTTCTTCCGGAAAGGTTCGTGAATGATTGGAATTTTTTGAGTTTTTTTGAGTGTTGATGGGCAATGTGCTGATATTTAGGGGGCCGCTGAATTTTTTTGCGGTCTCTCACGCTTCTTACAGACCCGCTGCTGCCGGCCGAGGTGCTTCCGCGGCTTCGCATGGGGCGGCGGGCCGAGGACTTCCGGAGTTTCCGCTCTGACATTGTGTCGGAATCAAGTTCTTCTTTGGCCTTCCGCGCTTCAAGTATATCTTCCCTGCTTGGAGCCCAGAGGGCTTTGTCAAATCCCTCAAGCTGCTTCTGTATGCTGTCGGCGGCATGTCGGCGCGCTTCCTCATCGGGATACAGCTGCATCATCGATTTGTTTCTGACGTTGCGTGTCTTGTAGATTTCACCTTCATACATGTTCATGACGAAATAATCATCGTAGCTATAGCGCGGAGTGTTGTCATTGTCATTGACGAAAATCATCGTATTTTTAAGATATGGACGCAGATCCTCCATTTTTACCCAGAACATCGGATATCTTAGATCTTCACCGAGATCTCCGGTGATGTGAAGCACAGGACACACGGCAAGCACGTTGGTGCTTGTGCGGCTTTTTATGTTGTCAAACTCCCACTGCTCGAGGATATAATACGACATGACATCTGATGCCGGCACATCGTTGCTGTCCACAACATATCCGGCGATTTGTCCGCCTGTCTTTTTCTCGCTGTAGGGGATGTTGAACCGTGCGAGCATTTCGCCTTTGTCAATGGCAAATTCGTTTGTGAAAACCTCACGGCCGTCAAGATATTCGTAGGCATCGATCTTGTTTTCGGTCAGTAGCCGAAGTGTCAGTCTGAAAAGGTTTTCCTCACCTTCGGCTGATGTCTCCGGATAACAGAGTGTCGCATTTTTCTCTATGCCGAGGTCAAGATAGCGGTAGACGATGCGCATCCACTCTATTGTCGAAACCGGTGCATCGGATTTCAATGTCGGTTCTTGGGTAGGGGTGCCAACGTTGCGGCGTGCGGGTTGTGCCGCTTTGGCGGTACTTCGCGTCACGGCTGTGGCGCCCGAGACAGTGCGGGTGTCTTGTGCCGACATAAATGCCGGGATCAGTGCAAGTGCTGCAGTGGCGGCAAGTAGGTATTTTTTGAGGGTCATTATTTTATGATTACTTCAAGTGGTGCGAGACTACGCTCGATACCGTCAGGGCCGATTGCTTTTGCGTTGGATATATAGAAGCGTTTGCCACGGCCGAGACGTCTCAGTGTATCTTTCTGTCGTCTGGAAAATCTGGATCCATCGCTCTTCTCTGGCATTGCGTTGCCCATTGAGTCGAAGAAAACGGTCTCGAATCCGGTGACTTCAAATGCGATATTCAGCATGTCGTCGTCAATGGCGGCCTCGATGCCTTCGGCTTCGAGAAGCGACGCTTTGGGCAGTGATGTGCCTCCGCGATATGAGACACTGTTTCCGGCCGCATCGCTGTAGGGGATGTAGAGCGCAGGATCGGGAAGGCGCCTCACCTTGAAGTGGTGTGTCGCCATCTGTCGGCGTGAGCCGTCGAGCTCTGCTGTCACTGAAATCTCAGCGTCGGTTGCGGTTTTGTCGGGGCGTGCTATCCATTCATTGCCGCGTCGTTCGATCGTGCCGTTGGTCATGGTTGCTGCGACACTCTGTTGCGGCACGCCTGGCACCGAGATGCTGAGAGGGTTGTCGATCCCGCAGTAGAGCACATTCATCATTGTTGCCGAAACGGTTGCCATCGGGTCGAGCACTGTGTAGCTCCCGCTGAACGGGTGCTCCGATTGTGTGCCGTCGGGATGATCTACCGTCACCACACCGTCATATCTCACTTCGCCCGATCCGGTTGCTGTGGTGCTGTAGGTGTTGCTGCCCGGCATAAGCGGCTGGCCGTTGACGCTGACAGCGGGGCGTTTTGTGCTGTCTACAGCCGCAAGTACGATCTCGGCCATATATGTGCTTCCGCGCATCACCATCTGTGACCGTGGAAGCACTATTGCGTTGATGTCGTTGACTCTTACCTCGCCGGCATCGATATTTTTTATCAGTTCGGCCAACGTCTCTCCTTCGGCAAACCTGATGTCGTTTTGTAGTTGCGACAGCAGCGTTATGGCTGCGATTGCCGGCATGTTGTCAAACTTCTGTTCCTCCCAGCTTCTGCTTACGCCGTCGCTGTTTGTCGTGCCGTCGGTCGACAATACTGATGCGATCATATCGCGTTTTTTCCAGTCGCAGTGCATCTCCATGAGAATTTGCCGGAAGTCTTCGACCGCTTCACGCAGTCGTCGGCCTTTGTTGCCGACAGGGGAGAGCATCACTGTAGGGGCTGCGTCAAGGTCCTCACGCGATTTGATGTCTTTGGGGTTGCCGCCGGGGCCGTCTGCTTCGGCGACAATCTCAAGTTTCAGTGCCTCTATCATCCTGTCGAGTGAGTCTGCCCGGTTTTTCACAATCGTCGCCTTGCTGTGCCACGCACCCCCCTTTTTCTCGTTATGTGAGGCAAATCCCGACAGAGAAGCCATAAGAGCCTCGTTGCGTGTTGCTGAATTGTCGGTCGACCTCGATACGCTCTGCTCCACTTCTGTGAATCCGTCGAGCACATCGCTCGACACGTTGAGTGCAAGCATAGCCGTCAGGACGATATACATCAGGTTTATCATCTTCTGGCGTGGCG
>JAIDKP010000196.1 GCA_029051445.1 Muribaculaceae bacterium
ATTTATCCGCGACTGCTACGGCATAAAGATGATGTGATAATTTTATGATTTTTCTGCCCGCTCCAATTGCTCATAAAGCAATTTTTACGGATATAACAAAAATAAACATAAAAATCTGCTGTTTTGTAAAAATAGGTCAATAAAAAAACATGCTTTACAGCATGTTTTTTATATCCGAAATATGTAGTCTGAGTTTATTTGAAAGAATCAAGGACTTGTCTGATCTTGTCGTTTGTTGTGATTCTGGTTGGGACGAGGGGAAGACGAAGCTCATTTTCAATGAATCCCATGGCATTGAGCACACATTTTACACCGGCAGGATTTCCGTCGACAAACAGAAGATTGAACAGCTCGGTAAAGCGGTGATGTATCTGGAGTGCGTGTTCATACCTGCCGTCAAGTGCGAGCCTGACCATGCGCGAGAACTCATTTGGGAAAGCATTGCCGATAACCGAGATTACACCGACAGCACCAAGCGTGATCAACGGGAAAGTGATACCGTCATCACCCGATATGACCATGAAGTCCGACGGCTTGCGCTTGATGATCTCGTCCATTTGCGACATGTTGCCGGATGCTTCTTTTATGGCAATGACATTATCGCAACTCGATGCAATACGCAGCGTGGTCTCTGCTGTCATATTCACGCCTGTCCGACCGGGTACATTATATAATATCACTGGTCTGGGAGATGCTTCAGACACAAGCTTATAGTGCTGAAAAATGCCCTCCTGCGACGGCTTATTGTAATAGGGGGTTACAGACAGTATGGCACAATATGCCGACAGATCAGTCTTGCTGATCTCATCTACAACAGCTGTCGTACTGTTGCCGCCTAATCCAAGTACCAGCGGAACACGCCCATTGACCCGGCTCGCAACAAATTCACGCACCTCTCGGCGCTCATCGGCGGTGAGTGTCGGTGTTTCGGCGGTAGTGCCGAGAACTACAAGATAGTCGGCTCCGTTTGTTATCTGGTAGTCGATCAGTGATGCAAGTGCTTTGAAATCGATGCTTTTATCAGCCTTGAATGGTGTAATGAGCGCAATGCCCATCCCATGGAGTTTCGCGTGACCCATAAATTGGACTTATACTTGGTTCCTTATTGCAAAAATACAATAAAAAACTTTACCATACTTCTTTTTTACACTTTTCAATTAGAAATAAATCTCATTTAATGGGCTTCCAACCAGTTATCGCCTATGCCGACCGATACGGTCATCGGAACCTTACCCTTGTAGGCCGATGACATTTCCTCGACAACCATCTTCTGCAACGATGCAAGTTCATCGGGCTTGACGTTGAACAACAATTCATCGTGTACCTGCAACAGCATGGTCGAGCGGAAACCTTCTTCCCGCAGGCGGCGGTCAATCGATATCATAGCGATCTTTATGATATCGGCGGCACTTCCCTGTAGCGGGGCATTGACCGCATTACGCTCACCATACCCTCTGACAACCGCATTCCTGGACGTTATTTCAGGGAGCATTCTGCGTCGGCCTGTAAAAGTAGTCACATATCCGTCTTCACGCCCTTTCTCTATTATGTCAGAAATATATTCCTTAATCTGAGGATATGTGTTCATATAGTCCTCAATGAGTTTCTTGGATTCGTTGCGTGGAATGCCGAGACGCTCCGACAGCCCGAACGCAGAGATGCCATAGATTATGCCGAAGTTTGCTGTCTTTGCATTTCTGCGTTGTTCATCGCTCACTTCTGCGATAGGCGTATGGTATATTTTTGCAGCAGTGGCGCGATGGATGTCCTCGCCAAGCTGGAATGCCTCGATCATCTCAGCATCACCGCTTAGATCCGCCATAAGGCGCAACTCAATCTGGCTGTAGTCGGCCGACATGAGCAGATCTCCTGGATCGGCGACAAACGCCCGGCGTATCTCACGGCCGTCATTGCCACGCACAGGTATATTCTGCAGGTTCGGATTTGTTGAGGATAGACGTCCGGTCGCGGTGACTGTCTGGTTGAATGTCGAGTGAATTCTGCCTGTCGCAGGATTTATCAGAGCCGGCAAAGCATCAATGTAAGTAGACAGAAGCTTCTTCAGTTGGCGTATTTTGAGAATCATATCGACGATAGGGGATTTTGAGCGATATTTCTCCAGAATCTCCTCTGTGGTCGAATAGCCCCCCTTCTTTGTGCGCTTTGCATTGGAATCAAGTCCCATTTTGCCGAAAAGCACTTCTCCGACCTGCGACGGCGAACTGATATTAAACCGATATCCGGCCAACTCGAATACTTTTTCCTCCATCTCTCTCATGCGCCCGGTATATTCCACCGACAGCTTCTTCAGCTCGGCAAGATCTACCCTCATGCCCTTTATTTCCATAGAGGCCAGGACATGTGCCATAGGCAATTCAATGTCATAATAAAGCCCAGTCAGATTAAGCTCCTCAAGCTTACCGGAAAGTATGTCTTTGAGCTTTAGGGTCATTGTGGCATACTCGCAGCAATATGTCATAGCCTCATCTTTCTGCATACCCGCAAAAGGTTTTCTCAAGCGCGGCTCGGTGCTATAGTCATATGTTTCGACACCAAGGTAATAATGGGCGACTTCCGGCAAAGTGTGCCGGGCATCTGTCTCGACAAGATAATGCGCAAGCTGAGTGTCAAAGCAAGATCCCTTGACCTCCGCACCTTCTTCTGCCAAAAGCACGATATCGCGTTTCAATTCATGAGTCGAGACCGTAAGACCCGGAGTGTTGAATATCTCAGAGATCCGCTCGATAAAGAAGCTGCGCTCCTCCCGGTCCGCAGGCATCTCCACATACATGCAGTCACCATTGTCACAAGCCAATGCAATACCCTGTATCCGGGCCGATGTCGCCTGATCTCCGACACTGGCAATTGCAACCCCTACGTTTTTACTTTTGCATATCCGGGTGATTCCTTCGGCGACTTTCTGGCGGCTGTCTAACTTTTCAGGAATTATTTTCAGACCGTTATAAGGTTTTATTTCAGCATCGTCAACGATATCAAACAATGATCCGGCCCCCCCGAAGACTTCTTCTTTTATCTTTCCGGCAGAACCCTGATTCTCTGTCTCATCAGGTTTCTGATCATCGCCAAGCCTGTTTATGAAAGATCGGAATTCAAGCTCCTCATACACCTTTCTCAATTCCCCCTTGTCAAGATCACCACGCTTCAGTTCTCTTATTTTCAAATCAAGAGGGACATCGGTTTTTATAGTCGCAAGAAATTTTGAGAATATAATCTGATCTTTATTCTCTATAATACGTTTCTGCAATGCGCCTTTCAGCTTGTCGGTATTATCGATCAGGTTTTCAACCGATTTCCATTCGTGCACCAGCTTCAGCGCTGTTTTTTGCCCTACGCCGGGACATCCGGGAATATTATCAACCGAATCACCCTCAAGTGCAAGTATGTCGATCACTTGCATTGTAGAGTCGATCCCATATTTCTCCCTGATTTCATCAACACCGAGTATCTCTGTTTCAGCCCCTCTGATCGACGGCTTATAAATAAACGTCTTATCAGTCACAAGTTGACCATAATCCTTGTCGGGGGTCATCATATAAGTAGTGAACCCTTCAAGTTCAGCCATGCGGGACATTGTTCCGATCACATCGTCAGCCTCAAAACCGTCGACCTCTATGACCGGTATGTTACGGGCTTTCAATATCCTCTTGATATATGGAACCGAAAGAGTGATATCCTCGGGCTGCTTGTCCCTGTTCGCCTTATATTCGGCATATGCT
>JAIDKP010000197.1 GCA_029051445.1 Muribaculaceae bacterium
ATGTATGCCATGCACTTTGTGCGGAAATCGTTGTATTTGGCAAATGGAGCGGACTCGTGGTAGTTGCGTTGGTCGGTTGCCGGAAATTTGCCATCGTTTTCGCCGATTACATAGTATTCGAGTTCGCCCATGGCATGAAATTCCAGCCCGGTGGTTTCTTTGAATACGCGACACGCTTTGGAGAGGGTGTATTCCGGGGAGCTTTCAAGCGCCGCGCCGTCTTTGTCAAAGAAAGAGCATAGCATGGCGACAGTGGGGATTTCTGCGAATGGATCAACAAAGGCGGGGCGGAAACGTGGAATGACATAGAGATCGCTGTTTCCGGCCTCTATGAACCGGAAAAGGCTCGATCCGTCGACGCGCTCGCCGGAGGTGAGTATGGTCTCAAGATAATCCATGTTGTTTATCATGAAGTTGAGGGTCTTGAGACGACCGTCGCCGGCAGGGTACATGAAATTGATCATCTGTATGCCGTTTTCCGAGACATACCTGATGATGTCTTCTTTGGTAAACTCCCGGCTCGATTTGCCGAGAAATGCTACAAGAGCGTTTTTGTTAAGAGAGATTTCGTTATTCATTTTGTTTTAAGGTATGGATTCGGTTGTCAAATATAATGATCAAACTGTGAATTTTGGTTGGACTTTTTACGTTAAAAAAGATCAAAAAGAATAAAGGCGCTTCGAGTACGGTGGGCTGTCGTGTGCAGGCAGTCCTGTCACTCTTTGCAGACCGGAAGCCCGTTGTCCAGCCATTCTGTTATGCCACCGTTGAGGTTGACGACTGTATATCCTTCCTCAGTCAGCATACCGGCCGCTTTTCTTGAGCGTTTACCGCTTTTGCAGTAGACATAGACTGTTTGGTCTTTTTTCAAAGATGTTGTCGCCTGCGACATGAAATCATCTGAGTTGACATCAATGTTGACGGCATCGTGTATGTGCCCTTCGTTGTATTCATCGGCTGTGCGGACATCGACAATCTGTGCATACTGATTCTGTATGTCGTTTTTGAATATCGCAGCCGGTACAGATTTTATATTGTCGGATGTCGAGCATGAAATTGCCATCGACGCGAATGTGAGAGCCATGATGATTAGAGCTTGTATTTTTTTCATGTAGTGCATTGGTGTTTTATTATGGTTTTATCTTTTCCAGAAAGCAGGCAGAAGGAGTACCATGAAAGTGAATAGCTCGAGACGGCCCACGAGCATAAGAAAAACGAGAAGCCACTTGACTGTGTCAGGAAGAAATGCATATGAGCCATCGATTCCGGTAGCTCCGTAGCCGAGTCCGTTACAGCCGATACATGAGCTGACCATGAAAAGAGAATCGGTGAATGTGTAACCGAACAGTGTGATTATGGCGGTGGCAACGGCAACAATGGTCATATAGATTGTCACGAATGCCGATACCCGTGTCACAAGGCTGCTCTGCAGGAAGCTTCCGTTTAGATTGACGACATATGTGCGCTTTGGAAATACGGTCTTTTTTATCTCGTTGACAAGATTGCGTGCCATGACAATAAGCCTGTCGACTTTGATTCCGCCCGATGTGGATCCGGCACAGGCTCCGCAAAGCATGAGCATTATCGTGAGAAACAAGGAGAACGGTCCCCAACTTTCAGCCTCGCTTATTGAAAAGCCTGTAGATGTGATTGCCGATACGACATGAAACATCGGATTGAAAAAATAGTTTTCCGCTGTGAGGGCATCGCCTCTTAACGCAGCCGCGATCACAAGCATAAAGATGCTGATAGCCACTATGACGGCAAATGTTTTGGCTACATCGTTGGTGTAAAGTTTTTTTATTCCGTTGCGGTAGATCGCGTAAAGAAGCACAAAATTGAGTCCGGCGACAAACATCACGATCGACAGGATAGTCATCACGTAATTTGAATGCCAATAGGATATTCCTTGGTTGTGTGTGGCGAAACCTCCGGTCGCAATGGCGGTGAAGGTTTGGCATACACTGTCAAAGAAGTTCATCGGACCGATCCAGAGCAACAATATGGATATGATTGTGATAACTGTGTAGACACCCCATAGCGACAGCGCGGTCTGGCGTATGCGCGGATGGAGTTTGTCATGTGTGATTCCGGTCGCTTCGGCGTTGAACATTGATATTCCGACCGATTTATTGAATTCAGGCAGTACGGCAAGCATGAAAAGTATGATCCCGAGTCCGCCGATCCATTGTATGAAAGCCCTCCAGAAAAGAATTCCGTGAGACTGGGCCTCGACATCGGTTATTACTGACGCTCCGGTGGTAGTAAAGCCTGAAATAGTCTCAAACATCGCATCGGTGAGATTGACGGGGGTGTCGGAGGTCATGAATGGAATCATTCCGAACAACCCGAACACGACCCATATCACAGCAGTAAGGATAAAACCTTCACGGCTGTGTATCGATGTATTGACATTGCGGGTAGAGAGATTGGCGATACCTCCGGCCAATGCTGCGGCTCCGATCGCATAAGCAAAACAATGCCAGTCGTTTTCGCCATATATCAGACATACAGCAAGAGGGATCAGCATAAGTATTGCCTCGATCAGCACAAGGTGTCCCAGCACTTTGACCACCGAGCGTATTTCAAGTGTTGTTTTCATCGGCCGCCTGTCTTATTTGAAAAGTCGCTCGGCCTTTGAAAGTGACCCCGACACGCAGAAGATCATGACGTGGTCGCCGGGCATGATCTGTGTGCGGCCCTCGACAAGAATTCCTTTGTTGTCACGTATGAGACCTCCTATGGTGATTTCTTTGGGTAGTGAAAGCTCACATATCGGCCGGGATACAATTTTGGATTTTTCACGTGCCGTCAGTTCGATTATCTCGGCCTGATCAAGCGACATACCC
>JAIDKP010000198.1 GCA_029051445.1 Muribaculaceae bacterium
AAGGGCACGCGAGTGGTCGCTCGGCACGATGAGAGTACGCGCGGTTTTCAATCCGGCCCGCGCAGTGAGTTCGGCCGCCAGGACCGACAAGGCTTCGATCGCTTCACGCCCTTGTTTTCTCTGCCCTCAGAATTGGCTCGAAGGTCAGGAAGGAGTAAAATGCTGCGACAGCAGGTATGATGTACTTGTAAATCCATTCCCGATATTTGACCGCCATTTCGTCATAGCAAGCCGCCGACACGAGCCACAGGCCATCGGCGGACGCGTGGCCGACATGTGGCAGATTGCAACCGAGCTGGAAGGCTATACGGTTTTTTACAACGGACCACGATGTGGCGCATCGGCACCTGATCATATGCATTTTCAGGCCGTAAGGTCGGCTGAACTGCCTCTCTGGGAGGCACTGCCGCCCGCGATAGAGAAGGCGACGACAGTAAAGGCAACGGGGCTTCCTATTGACGCCATAGTGGTTGACACCACGTCGGCCGAAGAAGCCGACCGGCTAATAAATTGTCTTCTTCCGTCGCTTCCGGCCGACAACGAAGATGAGGAACCACGATTCAACCTGCTCGCCACGGCTACAGGCACAGGGGTGAGAATGATAGTGATACCGCGTCCGCAGCATCGCCCTTCGACGTTCACCGCCGACCCGACAGACCCGGACGGCATGATGATCAGCCCGGCATCGGTCGATGTGGCAGGAGTGATTGTGATTCCCCGACACATTGATTTCGAGCGTCTTGAGGAGAATATCATACGCAAAATATACACCGAGACCTGCAAAATGCCATGCTGAACAAGGAACCGGAAGTGAGAGTAGGCATCATGACAGCCAAGGAAATCGATGCAAGATTTTTTGGCGGTACACCAGCCGAATTTGAACTTGGCAATGTGACTATTGGCAAGGCTTTTCACTGGGAGCGACGCGAATGCCAGCGTTTCAGGGGGAAGCTGGAGATACTTCGCCATCCCGACGGAACATTAACCGCCGTAAACCGCATCGGCATAGAGGAATATCTGCGGAGCGTGATCGGATCGGAGATGAGCCGCCGGTCTCCCTTGGAACTTCTTAAAGCCCACGCCGTGATTTCACGAAGCTGGCTTCTGGCACAGATACGGCGCGATCTAAGATATGAGGGCATCAAGGCTGTTCAGGCCGACGACCGCACCCGCTCGGCAGGAGTGACCATAGACTGGCAGGATCGTGAAGACCACACGGATTTCGATGTGTGCGCCGATGACCACTGCCAACGTTATCAGGGGGTGGGCGACGGAAAGCCGAATG
>JAIDKP010000199.1 GCA_029051445.1 Muribaculaceae bacterium
GCATCTCCCTGAGTCACATATTCTCAATGGCAACAAGCATGACAATTTTTGGGAAATGGGTGATACAGGCCCTTGCGGCCCATGCTCTGAGATCCACATCGACCTGCGTTCGGACGAAGAGCGTGGTAAAATCTCCGGCGCATCCCTTGTAAACCACGACCATCCACAGGTAATTGAAATATGGAATCTCGTGTTCATGCAGTACAACCGCATGGCCGACGGATCACTCCAGCCGCTTCCGGCCAAAGTGATTGATACCGGTATGGGATTCGAGCGTCTCTGCATGGCTTTGCAGGGTAAGACATCAAACTACGACACAGATGTCTTTACTCCTATTATTTCAACCATTGCGACACTCACCGGCCACAAATACGGCGAGAACCATGACACCGACGTTGCGATGCGTGTTGTTGCCGATCATGTGCGCACGATCGCATTTTCAATTGCCGACTCACAGCTACCCGGAAATGCCAAAGCCGGATATGTGATACGCCGTATCCTCCGCCGTGCCGTACGTTATGCCTATACATTCCTCGGACAAAAAGATGCATTCATATATCGTCTTGTCGACACTCTCATACAGAATATGGGAGACGCTTATCCGGAAATTGTCGCCCAACGCGATCTTATAATGAAAGTCATCAAGGAGGAAGAGGACTCGTTTCTCCGCACACTTGAGAACGGCATACACCTGCTGGACAATGCTATAAAGGATGCCCAAGATTCCGGACGCAACTTCATCACCGGCAAAGAAGCCTTTACGTTATATGACACCTATGGTTTCCCCCTTGATCTCACCGAGCTGATTCTCAAGGAAAAAAGCATGACACTTGACCTTGAAGGCTTTAACAAAGAGATGGAAGCCCAGAAACAGCGAGCACGCAATGCTGCCGCTGTAGAAACCGGAGACTGGGTTGTACTACGGGATGGCGAGCAGGAATTTGTTGGCTACGATGTAAATTCATGCACCGCGCAGATTCTACGTTACCGCCAGATTAAACACAAAAACCGCAGCTACTACCAGATAATACTGTCGCGCACACCGTTCTACGCAGAGATGGGCGGACAGGTGGGAGACCGCGGCACTCTTACAGCCGATGACGAAATCATCGAAATTTTCGATACAAAAAAAGAGAATGGCATAGGAGTCCACCTTTCAGAGAAACTCCCCTCCGACCCTTCGGCCACATTCCGCGCTGCTATCGACGAGGACGCAAGATTTGCGACTTCATGCAACCACACGGCAACCCATCTTCTGCATGAGGCTCTTCGTGAAGTACTTGGA
>JAIDKP010000002.1 GCA_029051445.1 Muribaculaceae bacterium
GTAGATGCTTCTTTCTCAGGTGGAGTGCTGATTTCCGATGTCGGCACAGTCGGGACGGTGTCTATGGCAGAAGTTTCGGCTGTAGGAAGTGGGGCTGGTGCCTCTGCAGATGATATCTGTTCTACAAGTGAAACCTGTGATTTAGCTTCTTCCGGTTTGTTGATGACGGGGCTTTCAGTGATTGTCGCGGAACCCAGAACCGGAGCCTCGGCTGCCGGCTCTTCATTTCCTTCAAAAAGGTCTATGGGGGCTGTCTCGGCTTTCTGATGTGCGTCGGTTTTTTCATTTTCCTCTTTGCCAAGTTCCGATGCTTTCATCGCATCCTCGACCTTGCGGCGTTCGGCCTCACGGGCTTCCTGTGCCTCACGTATGCGCTCTTTAATGGCATTGACACGCTTGCGGTAGGCCTGATATATCTTGAGAAGGTCATAGAAATAGACCGCTACCACGAAGCCTATGAAAAGAATGGAAACAAGTGCGGTTCCTATCCATCCGATACGATCCATGAGCCATCCGTTGATGTATCGTCCGTGGAATCCTCCGAGTGGAATCGTGATGTCCATACCATAGGTTACAAGTCCGATCGAGAGTGATAGTGTCACGGCGAAAAGCAGCGTCTTGAAGGTCATTGACCAAAACTGGCATTTGCGCATTCCGAATAATGATATACCGCAGAGTACCATCCATATCAGTATTGGAAAAGCTCCAACTCCAAGGCCAAGTGTAATGAAGTAGTGCGAGGCCATGGCTCCTGCCGGCCCTCCGATATTGGCAATCTTTGAGTCGGGATCGGCAACAATGCCGTCGAGAGTGTTTCCTATGATTTCACTCTGATCTTCCGGCGCAGTACTCAGGTAAGATATGGCAGATACGGTGAGGTATGTCGCAGTCAGAATCATGAAGATACCAAGCGCGACATGAAACCGGCGGTCATGTATGAATTCAATGAAGTCGAATAGCGGACGCCTGGTGTTGCGTGTCGGTTTCTGCCGCTGATCTTTCCGCGGGTCATTGCTGTTTCTCCGGAATTCGTCTCTTTCATCTCTCCGTGGCTCATGCCGGTTTCCGGGTCTTTCCGCTCTGCGTGGGGCATTGGCGGAAAACGGATTTGTCACTTCTGTCTCAGGAGATATGACAGATGCATTATAATCGTCGTCGTACATGTAGGGAGTCAAGGCTAATGTGTGTAAGCTGAAGAGAGATGTGTCTGTTTATAAATCGGACAATGCTTATAACTGTCTCAATAATATGCAAAGTTAATCTAAAAGTGCAGATGTCGGAAGAAATATTTGTATTGATTTTTGTTATATAGTTTAGTAAAGTTTTTATATTTGTGGACAAGAGAGTTCAATGCTCGATACAGAAAAGAAAGTTATAACAGAAATTAATTCAATATGGATAACAGCGAACTGTTGAATGAGGTCGTTGCCCGCGCGCAGGTGTGGCTTGGCGAGGGATATGATGAAGATACCAAGGCAGAAGTGAAGTCGATGCTTGAGGCAGACGACAAGACCGCTCTTATAGATGCGTTCTATCGTGATCTTGAGTTCGGTACCGGCGGTCTACGCGGTATCATGGGAGCAGGCACCAACCGTATGAACATCTATACAGTCGGAGCTGCCACACAGGGGCTTGCCAATTATCTGAAGGAGGCGTTCAAGGATGAGCCGCAGATAAGTGTTGCCGTCGGGCATGATGTGCGCAACAACTCGCGCAAGTTTGCTGAAATTGTAGCGGATATCTTCTCGGCCAACGGTATCAAGGTCTATCTTTTCGATGATTTCCGTCCGACTCCCGAGCTGTCGTTTGCCATACGTCATTTCGGATGTCAGAGCGGTGTCAACATCACAGCTTCGCATAATCCGAAGGAATATAACGGATATAAGGCTTATTGGAGCGACGGTGCCCAGATAATAGCTCCGCATGATGTCAATATCATTGATAATGTCGTAAGGATAAAAAACGTGTCGGAAATCAAGTTCAAGGGAAATCCTGATCTTATCCAGATTGTCGGCCGTGATGTAGACGAGGCTTTTCTTTCTGAGATAAAGAAACTGTCGCTGTCGCCTGATCTTATCGCCAAGTATCATGATCTGAAAATTGTTTATACTCCGATCCACGGTACCGGTGTAAAACTTATTCCGGAGTCACTCCGCAATTATGGTTTCACCAATATAATCAATGTCCCGGAACAGGATGTGACGAGCGGGGATTTCCCGACGGTCGAGTCGCCCAATCCCGAGAATCCTCCTGCAATGGCTATGGCTATAGCCAAGGCCAAGGAGGTAGGTGCCGATCTGGTAATGGCTTCGGATCCCGATGCCGACCGTATCGGATGTGTTATACGTGACAGCAGCGGCGAGTATGTCCTGCTCAACGGAAATCAGATCGTGATGATACTTCTGAACTATCTGATGACTCGCAATGCCGAGCTCGGCCGACTGACCGGAAACGAGTATATTGTAAAGACAATTGTCACGACAGAGACGATCAAGCGTATCGCCGATGAGAACAATATCAAGATGTTTGACTGCTATACCGGTTTCAAATGGATTGCGGCAGTTATACGCGAGCATGAGGGTATATCGCGATATCTTGGCGGCGGAGAGGAAAGCTATGGTTTCCTCGCTGAGGATTTCGCACGCGACAAGGATGCCGTATCGGCTATATCACTGATGGCAGAGGCTGCGGCATGGGCGCGTGACAAGGGAAAGGATTTCCTTGGAATGCTTCAGGAGATCTATATGAAGTACGGGTTCTCGCGTGAGGCCGGTATCTCGGTAGTGCGTCCCGGAAAAAGCGGTGCCGACG
>JAIDKP010000020.1 GCA_029051445.1 Muribaculaceae bacterium
AGTTGTGTATAAGTGACAGATGTATGGCTATTGCCACGACAATAGGCAAAGCCACATCAAGCCCATCAAGAGCCGCCACGAACGTGGCCATACCCTCAGGAAAGTTATGAATACCGATCGCAAGTGCGAGCATCATGCCTGTGCGCCGCAGATGATGATTGTCCGGCCGCAACAACTCGTCAAGCGAGTGCGCCTCATGCGGGTTCTCATCTTCCGGAACAAGCCAGTCGATTAACGCAATAATGGCAATGCCGCCAAAGAACGACAGAAGCATCCTCACCGATGCCCCGCGTTCGCCATACAATGGTTCAAATGCCGAATATGCCTCCGGAAGCAGCTCCATGAATGATATATACGTCATCACTCCCGCCGACAACCCCATTGCAAATGCAAGAAAGCGAGTCGACAGGCGGCGCGCAAACATAGATACAAGGCCACCAAGCCCCGTAGCAAGACCGGCAAACACTGTTAGCGCTATTGCAATCCATATATCTGAAATTCCCGGCATATAATTATAACATATCAGACCATTGTTATTCTTGCAAATTTACATTTTTTCGCATCACAGAACACAGACCCTTAACGAACAAAACTGTTACTGCCGCTGTTATCCTGTAAATAAAACAGAATAATATAAAGACAGAACTCATGGAAAACCCTATGTTCAAAATCCCTTACGGACTATATGTTGTCACAACAAACGCCGATGGCCGCGACAACGGCTGCATTTCAAATACATTCGGACAAGTGACCATAACTCCCGATCAGGTGTCGCTATGCATCGACAAAAAATGTCTGACATGCGATATGATTCTTAAGTCAGGAATATTCACTGCCTCAATAATCAGTCGGAATGCCACGTTCTCTCTTTTCAAGCATTTCGGATTTCAGTCAGGGCGCCAGACCGACAAATTCAAGGACTTCGCCGGATGCAAGCGTGTAGCCAACGGGACGATGGCTGTTACAGAAGGCACTAACGCATATGTAAGTGCTGAGGTTGTAAACACCGTCGATCTCGGGACGCACATCATGTTCATCGGAAAAGTGACAGAAATGGAAACATTGTCCGATGTGCCGTCAGCAACCTACTCATACTATCTTGAGAACATCAAGCCTCGCCCAGCCTCACCTGCTGAAAAAGGCAACGGCCACACCGTTTGGCGGTGCAGGATTTGCGGATATGAATACGTAGGCGACGAGATACCGGCCGACTATACCTGCCCCGTTTGCAAGCACCCGGCATCTGATTTCGAGAAAGTCGAAATAACCGACAATGTTGCCGATCAACCGACCAGCCAATACTCAGGGACAAAGACGGAGAAAAATCTTCAGGAAGCCTTTGCCGGAGAAAGCATGGCACGTAACAAATACACCTTCTTCGCATCGGTGGCACGCAGCAACGGATTCGAGCAGATCGCCGCACTTTTCGAGAAAACTGCGGAAAACGAAAAAGAGCATGCCGAACTATGGTTCAAAGCATTAGGCGGTGTAAGCCAGGACACGGCGACAAACCTCATGCATGCAGCCGAAGGTGAGAACTACGAGTGGACCGACATGTACGATCGTTTTGCCAAAGATGCCGATGAAGAGGGATTCCACAACCTGGCCGAGCAATTCCGTGGTGTTGCAGCCATAGAAAAACACCACGAAGAACGTTACAGGGCTCTGCTACGCAACGTCGAAGCGCATGAAGTATTCCGCAAGAGCGGAGTTTCAGTCTGGGAATGCCGGAATTGCGGACACATATGCATCGGCACCGAAGCTCCGGAAGTTTGCCCGGTATGCTTCCACTCCCAGAGCTACTTTGAAATACACGCCGAAAATTACTGACGACACACGAGGCTGTGTCGTAATTCAGTTTTACGGCGCAGCCTCATAATCTTCTGAAGCATATTTCAAATTCTCGTGTTGTCATTGTCAAGGATACATTTTTAATATAGGAATTACTGAGATAGGCATCAAATACCGCTACCTGCCTATCTGTCGAGCCATTGTTTGAGGCGGACTACTTTTTCCCCTGCCCACCACAACCTCAATATCGGGATACTCAGCTACTATAATCTTTATTCTACGATTGAACCAGTTGGATACG
>JAIDKP010000200.1 GCA_029051445.1 Muribaculaceae bacterium
GTGGATCTGATGCGTCGTGGGGTTGAAGTTAGATGCGTGTTTATTATCTGCGCATTTGTGTCAGCGGTGCTCGGCGCGACATGTATTCTGTTCTCGCTTGGAGATACTCCGTCTATTGCATTGGGAACGAGCGTGCTGTATCTGGTTCCGGGAATCCCGTTTCTTAATTCTTTCAGTGATATGATTTACCGTCATTATTTCTGTGCTTTTTGCCGTTTTACCGATGCCGTGGTGCTGACGTGCTGTCTGTCGATCGGACTGTGTGCGGGAATGATGCTGATGAATGTCGGTATGTTCTGAGGATAAGTTTTTAGATTATGATGATTGATTTTTTTTCTGATGGATTGTTTTCAGCGATTGCGGCTATCGGTTTTTCCGCTATCAGCCGTCCGCCGAAGCGTATATTTCTTTACTGTGCTGTGGTTGCTGCTATCGGTCATGCGGGCCGGTATGCGCTAATGCATGTCGCCGGTATGCATATCTTGGCGGCCACTTTTGTCGCATCGGTAGTATTGGGAACCGTAGCGGTGATGCTTTCGCCTCTGTATAAGGCTCCCGCTGAGACGTGTATCTTTCCGGCACTGCTTCCAATGATTCCGGGTATATACGCATATAAGGCATTCGGCGGGCTGGCGATGTGTCTGCTCAATGGAGCGCCTGATACGTTTGATTTCTATTTCTATCAGTTTGCTTTCAACGGTTTCACATGTGTCGGAATACTGATGTGCCTGGTCATCGGCGGTACTATCCCGATTTTTGTATTCAAGAAAATTTCTTTTCAGGCGACACGCTAAGAACCAGAGTTTTGATAATTTTGCAGTTCTAATTTTATCGCATACGTATAATGGAATTACGTCAGTTAAAGTATTTTGTAAAGGTCGCGGAGGTTCTGAATTTCTCGGAGGCCTCACGCCAGTTGTATATCACGCAAAGTACGCTTTCACAGCAGATCAAGCAGCTTGAGGATGAGATGGGGACACGGTTGTTCAACCGTACAAGCCATAGTGTCACTTTGACTGAGGCGGGAGCCGAGTTGTTGCCATACGCACAAAACACGATCAGGTCGGCGGATCTGTGTATGGCACGTATATCGGATCTGAACGAGATGTCGGTAGGTACTCTCAATATCGGTGTGACGTATTCGTTCAGCCCCATACTGACGGAGACTATCATATCTTTTATGAGGCAGTATCCTCACATAAAGCTGAATATATACTACAAGCCGATGGAGGAGCTGATGGATATGCTGCGCAAGCAGTCGGTGGATTTCGCTCTTGCGTTCAAACCGACAAAGCCTATCGAGGGTATCGAGTCGCATATATTGTTTCAGAATTGTCTGTCGGCGATTGTGGACAGGTCGCATCCGCTTGCCGCGCAGAACCGTGTGACGCTTCTGGAACTTGAGAAATATGATCTTGCTCTTCCTGCCCAAGGTCTGCAGGCTCGTAATTATTTCGATCAGATTATTTCCTCACATAAGAATCTGAGGGTGCGTGTGGAGCTGAATGAGGTAAACATATTGCTTAAACTTTTGCGTCAGACACAGCTTGTGTCGGTGCTTGCGGAGGCTACGATCAACAATGAGACGGGGGTTAAGGCGATACCGCTTGATATCGCACAAAATGAGATGACGGGGTGCATACATACGCTCAAGGACACTTACCGCAAGCACTCTATGGTTGAGTTTGTGAAGATGCTGAGCGAGTCGATCGCGGTGAGGGATCGGCAGAAGGCCTGGATATAGGGGTATGGCCAATTAACACAATTATGGTGTGGCGGAGATGGTATATTTGCAGGAAAGGAGATGATTGAAAAGTGTGTTGTATGGGGGATTACATCGCCTCTCCGAGGCTCAATGGAGGGGGCGTGATGTGAGGCTGTGTCGTAATTAAGTTTTACGGCGCAGCCTCTCTTTTTTGAGTGTTGAGGTTTGGATATTTTTCAGGCG
>JAIDKP010000201.1 GCA_029051445.1 Muribaculaceae bacterium
ACACTGCAAAAAGCAATACCATCAGCAATATTCCGGCAAACACTCCGATCCCGTATCCATAGCTGTGTCCGATAAAATAAATCACAAACAGCAGAGCCACAATCGCGCGGAAAACTGTCATCACCACCATCGGCACACGATACTGGCTGTGATAGCTCTCAAGCATCTCAACCTCGACCTTCTTGCTTACAGGCCCCGAGAGAGCCAGCAGGAACGGTGACATTGTCAACAAAGTCATCACCACGCCGCACAACTTTCCCCAGCCTCCGAAAATACCGTCAAGCCAGGGTACAAAATACAGACTGCCGATCGCTATTATCGCAATTATTATGATCGAATAAAGAGTGAAACGCCACAGATATCTGCGGAAAAGCGTCATCCACACCTTCCGGGCTGAAGCCGCCCCCTCTTTGGCATCGGCGCTGTAACGTTCTATGAGGAAATGCATACGCTGAGGCAAATGCTTTTCGACAAACTTATAGAAGGGATACGACATTTTTATAAAATAGGGAGTCGTGAATGTCGTTATCACTGAAACCGCTACAACTATCGGATAGATCGTCGCGTCAAGCACACCGAGACTCATACCGAGCGAAGCGATGATAAAGGCAAACTCACCGATCTGCGTCAGCGAGAAACCCGCCTCGATAGCCACTTTCAGCGTCTGGCCTGTAAGCAGCAGGCCGATAGCTCCAAACAGAATCATCCCGGCGATCACCACTCCCGACAGCAGCAGTATCGAACCCCAGTATTCGACAATTACCGTCGGCTGCACCATCATGCCGACAGAGATAAAAAACACTGCGCCAAAAAGATCCTTGACAGGCATCGTCACCTTCTCGATACGCTCCGCATAGCTTGTGCCAGCAAGTATAGAGCCCATCACAAAAGCCCCGAGGGCAAGCGAGAAACCACATTTCACCGAGAATACAGCCATGCCGAGACACAATCCCATCGACACCACAAGCAGCGTCTCGGGATTGAGAAAACGGTTCACCCTGTTGAGCAGCGACGGGAGCACATAGACCCCGACAACAAACCATATCACAAGGAAAAACACGAGCTTTCCGACACTCATAAGCAACTCTCCACCCTCCACACTGTTGTTGAGAGCGATCGAAGACAGGATCACCATAAGCAACACCGCAAAAAGGTCCTCGACTATGAGCACACCGAAAACAATACCGGCAAACTTCTTCTGCCGCAGACCCATGTCGGTGAATGCCTTGATAATGATTGTAGTCGACGACATCGACAGCATACCGCCTAAAAACAGACAGTTGATGAAGCTCATACCGAGAAAATGCCCGACCGCTATACCGCTCAGCATCATGCCGGTAATAATTATCATAACCGTCGATATGGCACTTCCGCCCACATTCATGAGCTTCTTGAAACTGAACTCGACACCGAGCGAGAACAGCAGCACGACGATACCTATCTGCGCCCAGAACTCAATATTGGCAGCGGTTGTCACCGAAGGCAGCGGAGTGAAATTGGGGCTTGCAAGAAAACCGGCGACAATGTAGCCGAGCACCACCGGTTGTTTTATCCATTTGAAAACAAGAGTCACCACCGCTCCGAGAAGCAGAATAAAGGCCAGATCAGAAATCAGGCCGTTTATATCCATCTCGACAGCAGCACCGGCGGCAGCGTTAAGCAATACGGTAAGGGGCAGCATCTTATACGATAAGGGCTATTTATTGTAATAATTGTGGCTCAAAATTAATAATTTTTGAGTAAATTTGAATCATACAATCAGCTTTACCGAAAGAAATCAGCTGTTTGACCAACCTTAAAACTGTATAAACAATGCTCAGACTTAACGTATTCTACACTCTGGCCGATATCGCCAACAAAGATGCGGCCGAAAAAGCCGGAAAAGAGCTTGTAGCCGCCTCGCTTAACGACAAAGGCTGCATAGGCTACGACATGCTTGCCTCGGCTACGCGCCCCGGCGAATACATGATAATCGAGACATGGCAGGACGCACCGTCGCTTGAGGCTCACATGAACGCTTCACACTTCACGACGCTCGTCCCGAAACTTCAGGAGTTCGGCGAAATGCGCATCGAGCAGTTTGAATTCTGAACAGCAGCTCAACCACCTTACATACACAACATCACCCGGCGACCGTGAGGATGCCGGGTGATGTTGTATTGTTCCGTAGGCTACACAGTCATGCGTCAGCCGCGGGCGCGGCGCACGCCATAGACGATGATCACAAGGAAACAGATGAGCGGAAGCACAAACGACAGATTCACCGCCGGGAAGCCGCCGATCGTGCCGCAGTCTATGATGCTCGCCTGAACGGGAGGCAGAACCGATCCGCCAAGTATCGCCATGATCAGTCCGGCAGCACCGAACTTGGCATCGTCGCCAAGGCCCTCGAGTGCGATGCCGTAGATCGTCGGGAACATAAGCGACATGCAGGCCGACACACCCACAAGGCAGTAGACACCCGTTCGGTCCTGAAACAGTATCACGCCTGCTGTGAGAAGTGCGGCGGCGACAGCAAGCGACGCAAGCAACTTTCCGGCATTGATGTAGCGCAGAAGATACGTGCATACAAAGCGGCTGCAACAGAATATCACCATGGCGACAATATTGTATTTCTGCGAAAGCACCTCGGCACTCTTCTCATCCAGCCCCTCGAGCATGAAGACGCGCGTGCCATATTGTATGATAAACGTCCAGCACATGATCTGCACACCCACATAGAAGAACTGCGCGATCACACCCTCGCGGTAGCGCGGAAGCGAAAATATACGCTTCAGCGACGTGAGGAAATACACGCTATGGTCTTTGTCGCCGGTACCCGGCATCTTCGCCAGCCTTATAACCAAAAGCATGGCTATGACGACAAGTCCGATAAGCAGATAGGGAGTGATGAGCACCTGCAGGTCGGCATCGCGCATAGCCTCGAACTCGGCGTCGCCGAGCATGGCACGCGCATCTGTCTCCATCGGATTGAGACGCGCCTGAATAAAATTCATGGCAACCCACATGCCAAGCAGAGAGCCTACCGGATTGAACGACTGCGCCATGTTGAGGCGACGTGTCGCCGTTTACTCCGATCCCATCGACAGGATATATGGGTTGCAGCTCGTCTCGAGGAACGACAGACCGCATGTCAGTATGAAATAGGCGATCAGAAACGGATAGTAGCTCCCGGTGAGCATCGCGGGATAAAACAGAAACGCACCGCAGGCATAAAGGCCGAGTCCGAGCAGCACACCGGCCTTATAGGAATATCGGCGTATGAAAATCGCAGCAGGAAAAGCCATCGCGAAATATCCGCCGTAAAAAGCCACCTGCACGAGAGTACCGTCGGTCACACTCATGCGGAATATCTTTGAGAAAGCCTTGACCATCGGATTGGTGATGTCGTTGGCAAATCCCCAGAGCGCGAAACAACCTGTTATAAGTATAAACGGTACAAGATAGCTTACCCCCTTGTAACTGAGCAGCGACCGGGAGTTTTTGACTTTGTCTGTCATTTTGTTTTACTTGGCAAAGATTTGAAAAAGAGGATGCACCGGAACAATGGATGATCATAGTCTCCGGTACATCCTCAGCTACCGTTTTATCTGTTGACCCTATTTATAGATAGGACCGTAGGTTGCACATGCGCGATAGTCGGCTCCCTCCTTGTCCATGCCAAACGCGTTCCATGCTGCCGGGCGGAAGATCTTGTCCTCCTCGACATTGTGCATGCACACCGGTATGCGCAGTATCGATGCGAGAGTGATGAGATCCTGGCCGATATGACCATAGGAGATAGCACCGTGATTGGCACCCCAGTTGTTCATTACCGAATATACATCCTTGAATGCATCGCGGTCGGCACACAGACGCGGCACAAACCATGTGGTAGGCCATGTCGGATCCGTGCGCATGTCGAGAGTCTTGTGTATCTCCGGATCTACATCGACGGTCCACCCTTCGGCGAGCTGAAGCACCGGTCCGAGTCCTTTCACGAGATTAAGACGCATCATTGTCACAGGCATTCCGCCCTTGGTAAGGAAGTTGGACGAGAACCCACCACCACGGAAATAATCGCGGTCGGCAGGATACCAGGTCGTAGCGCCGAGACACTTCTCTGCATCTTCCCCGGTCATCTCCCAGTGAGGCTTCATCACGGGTACACCGTTGCCGTCGGTCATCTGACCGGTTCCGTCGAGAGTGTGGCACCTGAATTTATG
>JAIDKP010000202.1 GCA_029051445.1 Muribaculaceae bacterium
TGAGTATGTCGATTGATTCGGTCGGGAGTGTGCCGTTGGGGCGCGGACCGATGTTGAGAAGCAGGTTGGCGTCTTTTCCTGCGGTCTCGACGAGTAGGCGTATGAGAGTCTCAGGTGATTTCCAGTTGCGGTCGGTAGGGCTGTATCCCCATGTGCCGTTCATCGTCTGGCATGTCTCGAGAGGAAGGCTGCTGACTTCCTGCCCCGAGTATCCTGCGAAGTTCTCACCGGGTTTGTCGCGCTCAAAAAGCTGCATGTCTTCTCCGGGATAGGGTGTGAGGTGGTGGTTTGAGCCGACGAGGCATGCCGGCTGCAGCGAGTGTATGAGTTCATACTGGTGCTGAAGGTTCCATATCTTTGCGGTCTCATCGTTGTCTTTTCCTTTCTTGTCCCACACACCGTCATACCATATGGCTCCGATCGGTCCGTAGTTGGTGAGTAGTTCGGTGAGCTGCGCGTCCATGAAGTTCATGTAGTCTTCCCACTTTCCGTCGAGCTTGCGACCGGCTTTGTGCCCGCTTCCTCCAAGCGGTGTGTAGTCATCGCGTCCCCAGTCGACCTGTGAGTAGTAGAAGTGTAGTTTGAGTCCGTGACGTTGACATGCTTCCGCGAGTTCCTTTATGATGTCTCTTTTAAAAGGTGTCGCGTCCATAATATTGTAGTCAGACGCTTTTGTGTCGAACATCGAGAAACCGTCGTGGTGCCGTGTTGTGATGGTTATATATCCTGCTCCTGCGTCTTTGAATGTCTTTACCCATTCGTCGGCATTGAATTCCGATGGACAGAAGCCTGATGCGAGATTCTTGTATTCGCTGTAGGGGAGCCGCAGGGTTTCCATCGCCCATTCTCCTTGTCCGAGCATGGAGTATATGCCCCAGTGTAGGAAAATACCGAATCCGTGGTCGCGGAATTGCTCGCGTGCCTCAAGGTTTTCAGTTGTCGGTGTGTAGTCCCATGCCAGAGCGCCCGATATGCCTGATACAGCGGCAATGGCGAGTGAAATGATTTTTTTAAACATGTCCTGCAAAAAGAGAAGTTTGTAAGTGTCTCGTATATACTATGGCAAATATAGCGATTTAATTTAAGAGCTTGTTTAAAAATGAATCTTAAAATAACTTACGCCCTAAATCGTCAAGTAGGTGTAATCTATAGACTTGCCAATTTCGGTCGTTCAACAAATTTTAATTGTCAATGTCTTTGACCGTCTTTTTGGAAAATTCCGGTAAATTCGTCAGTCACGCAGCTCGCTGCGCTCCATTCTCATTTTCAGGAATTTTCTCAAAAATGCTGATCAAATCCATTAACATTCATTTTTAAACAACCTCTA
>JAIDKP010000203.1 GCA_029051445.1 Muribaculaceae bacterium
ACATGAGGTTTCCGGTTATTTTAATGTCATCAATTTTATTGATGTCAAATATCCGGTTTTTTACGAGCTGCGTGATCTGACGTTTCAGATTGGCGGTTACTATGGGTTTAAGCGAGTCGACAGAAGTCGTTGTGGCGTTGGTTAGCTCGTTGATCGACAATAGTGTTGCATCGGGATCTATCGAGACGTCGAGCGTGGACTCATCGAGATGTAGACTGATCTCGTCATCGTCGATAACCGCCCATGATCCGTTGAGTGTAGCGAGTCCCGCGGCAGATACAGAGTACGGCTCGAGAATTGATATCGTGTCGGTCTGTACGGCATTGGTTACTGATATCAGTTCGGTCATCTGCAGGTCTCCGCTTTTGTTGTCGCTCAGCGAAGGGGTGAACTGTATCATGTGTATGGTTGCTGCACTCAAAGCATCAGAGTCGATAAGTTTTTCCGGAGTTGAGGCCCATGTCCCTGTAACTTCTCTGGCCAATTTCGCTTCAGAGTCACATGCCGCAAGTGCCGTGAGCAATGTTGCCGCGGCTATGCATGTGGATGTGTATGACATTTTTTTCATAGATGATAGATAAATTGTTATATTCTGTTAACGCGATCAAATGCCATTAGGTTCACATGTTCTGTGGGACTTTTCATTTTTGTGGCATCAAATTAGGTACAAGGGATTTTTAGTTGTAACTTTATGGAGCGGGTGTCATATTGCCCGTATCGGTCCACTAATAATCAATAAATCAAAAAATAAATCCTGACAGATGTACAACAGATGTGTAATAGCGGCGATGTTGCTCGGTATGTGGCTTAATGCCTCCGGATATGAGCGTCGTGTCGAGAGCCGTAGTGCCGGGGAGATATCGCTTGAGTGTGAAAATCCCGGTGAATGGAGTTTTGATATGTCGATATCTGAGAGCGCAGGCAAGGAGACTATAACGATAAAAATGTCTTCCGACACACCGCAGGTTCCTCCTAAGTTCACAGTGTCTATGGCGATGCCGCAGACCGACATGAACTATCTGTGGAGCGGACTGAATGAAGACCGTTGCCATCTGCGTCCAGACTGGGGAGCTAACTATCGCACTCATCTTTCGGTGGAAATGCCTCTTTATTCG
>JAIDKP010000204.1 GCA_029051445.1 Muribaculaceae bacterium
CGGGTCGCGTTGGCATAAGCCACTTCTTTGAGTTAACTTTCCCCAATCCCGAAGAGCAAAATAACGCCACGATGCCGCGCGGGTCGGAAATTGTTGCTAATTTTGGGCTACAGTCATAAAACCACACCAACAATGATCGAAAACAATAACGAAGTACGTCCCGACGTACTCAATTTCGATGATATAAAACGCCTCGTGCCAAAGCTCGAAGGCCACCAACGGCTTGTCAACTCGCTGTTGCATTTCCTCAGCGTCGACAAGGTCAACGACATACACCGCCGATTCTGCGACACCCCGGGACCGGAATTCGCTAAAAGACTCCTCCTCGACGGATTCAAGATCAAACTGCGCATCGACAACGAGTCGCAGCTCGACAATCTGCCCGAAGGAGCATTCATAACAGTGAGCAACCATCCGCTCGGAGCGCTCGACGGCATTGCGCTCATCTACCTCATCTCATCGAGGCGGCCGCAGTACAAGGTCATGGTCAACATGATCCTGAACCAGATCACAGCCATGCGACCCAACTTCATTGCCGTCGATGCCCTTGCAAGCGACGACCCTGCCAAACGCCAGGTCTCGGTCAACGGCATACGTCAGGCACTGCGCCAACTCAAGGAAGGCCAGCCCATAGGCTTCTTCCCTGCAGGAGCGATCAGCAAGACCGACTGGCGCGGCCGGCTTCACGACCGCCCCTGGCAGCCATCGATACTGTCGATCATCAACAAGGCCCGGGTGCCGGTGGTGCCGGTCTACTTCCACAACCGCAACTCATGGTGGTTCGACTTCCTCGGCCACGCCTGCTGGCAGGCACGCTCATTGCGTCTGCCTGCCGAAGTATTCCGCATGACAGGAAAAGAAATGCACATATCCATAGGCGATGTCATAAGCGTCGAAGACCAGATGGCACACGCCTCGACACCCGAGGAACTTGGCCGCTACCTGCGGCAGCAAACATATAAACTACGCGATCTGAAATGACACGAATCCTCATCAGTACTCTCATTGCAGCAGCCGCACTGGCACCGGTATCATGCTCCCGACCTGCGGCCGACTACTCCGTACT
>JAIDKP010000205.1 GCA_029051445.1 Muribaculaceae bacterium
AAGATTAAACTATCTGGAAAATATATCACTTTTACTAATTATAAACGTGGAATTTAGTCTTAAGTTAGTGACATTGTACGGCTCGTGCGTCCTGTTCATTTTCAAGGATATGAATGTAGGACGCAAAGACCTTGCGTCCCTACATTCTGCCTTAGTCTATATTACTTATCAGGTCAGAATTGCACGCGGGCGGCGATGCGGATGCCACGCAGACATGGAGCGTCGCGGCGATATGTCAGGCGCCACACATAGTCGACACGGAAAAGCCGGAAGATATTGTCGAGACCTACACTCGCCTCAAGATATGGACGCGGCATGTGCGTCATAGCGCCGGCATTGGCAAAACGGAATAGATCGGGGTGCAGATCGGAGCGGTTGCGGTCGGATAGATGTCCCCACCATCCCTTCACTCCTATCACCTCACGAAGCCGCAATCTGTTCACAATCGGTATGCGGTTGAGCAGAGCACCGTTTGCACGATAATAGAAATCGATCTGACCATAGGTGTCGGCTACAAACTCCATCGGATCGACAAGCGCGAACGTCTCGGGCTGCAACACATACGACAGATTGGCCGACGGCATAGCCAGTTCGGGATAAGGCACCGCGTTCCAGATATGACCACCCTTGGCAAGAATGTCGATAAACCCGAATGCCGACAGCCAGAAACGTTTTCTCATACCGACTTCCGTACTGTTGAGCGCACTGTTGTGTCCCCACGTCCTGGAGATACCGCTGCGATGAGTGAGAAACAGCTCGAGGTTATCAAGATTCAGAGGCAGACGATGACGGCGCGACTCATAGAATTTTTCCCCCGGCGCCCACCTCACGGTCGCTTCCACCGCCCCGATCCAGTAATGCGACGCGATGCGTCCGGTACCATCCTCAAACCCGATCCATGGCGAACGCTCCTTGCGGCTCAGATATCCCCGCACATCAAACGACAGATGATCCCGCCGCTCATACTTGAAACCGGCCGACCCCTTGCGTTCGTAGAGTATCATGCGGTTTGGTATGCGGCTCAGCGACATGAACACATTGTCGTCCTCGGTATAAAGCAGCGTACGGCTTATGTAGCTCACGTCGTCGAAATACTCCAGCCGCACCGACCGCACCGGAAATTCGCTTGCATACTTTGTCTTATCGATAAGTGAATACTCGACCCACCCGTTGCATTTCATGCGGCGGTCCTTGGTGCCGTAGGCCGCATATCCGCCAAGAAACCACCGTTTGCTGAATGCCGGCATCGTCATGCCGCCGACTTTCAGGCGCATCCCCTCAAGATCATTGCTGGATAGAAACGTGTAGATCGGCCCGAAGTCAAACTTCGACTCCCCTGTGCGCGGCGACGTGGCCACATATCCCGAAGACAGGATCTTCAACGCTTTCTCACCATACTTGTAGAGCGGCACATCGCGCAGACCCGTCATGAGTTGCGTGACACGCCGTTCGGCCACCTCCATCTCCGGCTCGCGCAGAGCCTCCCAGTGTCCGTCGGTTCCGGTCGCTTCGGCCCCCGGAAGTGTTATAACCTCCCCTTCGGTCTGCGCCAGTATATCACGTTGCTCCTGCGATGGCTCTTCAAAACCGTGGCCGCTGTATCTCACAAGCCTACGGGCATAAATACCGGGTAACGAGGAAAGCAGCTTCAGTTCGGCACGGAAATCGTCGAGTGTTTTCATGCGCGATCCGTCGGGCGCACGGTCATATTCAAGCTCTATCTCAAAACGATCGACAAAATTCAGGTTAATATTGGCCGGAACACCCATTTTCACCCTCTTCACAAACATTGTCGTGTCACCTTCCGCCACATAC
>JAIDKP010000206.1 GCA_029051445.1 Muribaculaceae bacterium
GTTGATAAGTGTGGTTCAGAGTGTACCGCGTTCTATCTGTATGATTTTTCAGTCGTCAGTTGTTGAAAATGCTTCGGGCTGTCAGGCAATGCGGTGGCGGAAGTTGTTGGCAGCCACTACTTCGGGGTGGAAGAATTCGTCGTTGCCACGAGGACCGACGAGGTTGTTGCCCCAATAGTTGTCGCGCGTCGATCCGTCGGGTCGTGAGAAGAAGAGAGGAGTGCCTGCTGCACGTGATGCAAGGTAGACCCAACCGAGGCGTATCTGCTCGTCGGTGAGTGCGGCCGACTCATGCTGGTTGCAATATGTGTCGTGGCTCTCGACCCATGTGACAAGTGTGGCCGGAGCGGCAGGGTGGTGGTAGCTGATGATGTCGGCAGCATTAAAGTCACGTTTTTCAAGTACCTGACGTAGCGCGTGCCCGAGGTTTGAGGCTGTCTGGCCGATATATTGTGAGTACTCGAGTTCTTTCACGTTGCGTCCCTGCAGGACTTCGCCATAGATGAATAGCGAGTCGGGCATGAGCAGCGAGAGACCTTTGACCCCCTCTCGGCCTGTGGCTACGTCCCAGAAGTTGTTGCGTGTGGCTTTGGGGTCTACGGGGTCGGATGGGAGTCCGATGTGTTTGGCGGTGTCGTAACGGAATCCGCGTGCTCCGAGATTGATGAGGTCGTTGACGTACTGGAGGTAGTAGTATTGGAAATCGGGGTTTTCGGTGTTTACATCGGGAAGTCCTCCCATCTTGCCGGTGGTGCACTCCTCGCGGTCGTCCCAATGGGTTATGTCTTTGAATCCGTTGGCGTGGAAGAGGTTTTCATGGCCTCCTACAGCTTTGTCAAGTCCAGGCAATACGGCTGTGTGATCAACCGCTGTATGGTTGGGCAGTACGTCGACAATAACTCTCACGTTGTATTTCATGGCGCTGTCGGCCATCACCTTGAACTCGTCACGTGAACCGAGCAGGTAGTTTCCTATTGTCCAGTCGGTGGGCTGATAGTAGTAGTACCACTTGCCTTTGTTTTTGTCGCCGCGTTTGCTGAACAGTGCCTTGCCTCCTTCTTCGCCGACGTAGCAGGCCTGTGCGGGTGATGTCTGCACGATGTCGTAGCCTGCATCGGCAATGGCTTTCATGTTTTCGGCAATGGTATTGAATGACCAGCTCCATGCATGCAGTATAATCTGGTCGGGTGCTGATTTTTTGGAAATTCCGGCTGAGGCCGCTGTCGGCATAAGGATCGCAGCCGCGATTGCGAGAGATGAGAGTTTCATGTGGTTTTGTTGGGGTTTCGGTTATGATCAGGCGCATCGGCCTGTCTTTTTTAGGGATTAAACAGATCTGGGTTGAAGTAGCCGGCTATATCCTCGGCGCATTGCAGGGCTATCGTTGCCGGGCTGTCGGGATCTATGTCGGCGGCAGTCCGGTAGGCCGATGTCGCCTCTGCGCGACGGTCGAGGCGCCACAGGATTTTGCCGAGATGAAACCATGCTTTAGCGTCGGCGGGATTCTTGCTTACAATTGTGCGGGCAACGTCGAGTGCGCTGTCGAGGTCTCCTTCATCATAGAGACGGCAGAGATGTCGGATTGTCCCTGTCATGCTTTGCACAAACTTATGA
>JAIDKP010000207.1 GCA_029051445.1 Muribaculaceae bacterium
GTCTACGACACCTTTCCGACTCTTGCCACGGAGCAATAATCCCCTCCTCGCTTCATAGTGAAGTTTTCATGAGGGCGGCATCAAAAGCCGACATTATAGTAAACACATTAACTGACACGCAAGCGCGAAAAGCACGGCTGACGTCCGATGACATTTCAATACTAAAAAAAGAGGTCATCATCGTCGACACAGCCGACAGCAAAACATTTCCGTCGCTCAGACGCGTGAATCTCTCCAATGCATTGCAGACCCGGTTGTCTGACTCTGAGAGAATATGCTTCACCAATACCGGAAATGCAGTTCCGCGCACAGCATCAATGGCTATCAGCAACGGACTGGTTCCGATACTCGAGAAAATCATTTCCGCCAGGTCTGTCATAGACCCGATAAGACTGGAATCCGGACTGAATGCCGGCCTGGTAGCTATCGGAGGTCAGGTTGTGAACCGACAGGCTGCAGCCTCGGCCGGACTGAATTTTGTCGATCCATCAATATATCTGCATCTATCCTGACACAATGGCATCAACACGTCGAAAATTCTATGTCGTATGGGCCGGACACAGTCCGGGGATCTATGATTCATGGGAAGAATGCAAGATACAGACCGATGGATTCCCCGATGCACGATTTAAGGCCTTCGACAACCTTGAGACAGCAACAAAAGCTTACCGCGGACGCCCCGAAGATCATATAGGCATACTGAAATCAATTGCCCAGCGACCGCCGGTCCAGATAAACTACGATGCATTTCCAGAGATCAAGCTGAACGCGATAGCCGTCGATGGAGCATGCTCCCGCAACCCCGGCCCAACAGAATACCAGGGGGTTCTCGTAGGAACCGGACAAAAGGTATTCAAAGTCGGCCCCATTCCATGCGCGACAAACAACATAGGAGAATACCTTGCCCTTGTTCACGCGCTGGCATGGCTTGATGCCACCCACGATACCACCACACCGGTATATTCCGACAGCCGGACGGCACTGAGTTGGTTGCGCCGACGCGGACACAACTCGCGCATCGCACCATGTCAGGAAAATGCCTATGCGCGCCAGCTGCTGCAAAGAGCCGACAACTGGCTGCAATCGCACCCCCATATACCCAACCCGGTCCTGAAATGGGATACAGAAAAATGGGGAGAGATACCCGCCGATTTCGGCAGAAAATAAATCCAATCCAACGACTAACAGAATCAAACAGATATGCTCGACTATATCACATGGACAGCCAATCCTGATCTGTTGCATTCATTCATTACCATACGATGGTATGGACTCATGTTTGCAATTGGATTTCTGATAGGCTACAACATCGAAGCTAAAATTTTCAAGCACGAAGGCGCTCCGGAAAGCTGGCTCGGAACTCTGCTGATATGGACTGTTGCAGGCACAATCGTCGGCGCACGGCTTGGCCATGTATTCTTTTACGAATGGGATCTGTATTCCCAAGACCCCGTACGTATACTGTACATATGGGAAGGAGTACTTGCCTCC
>JAIDKP010000208.1 GCA_029051445.1 Muribaculaceae bacterium
TTCCTGTACAAGATGGCGCGCCTCGGTATAGGAATTGCATTCATCTGCGATATCCACAAGCTGCATGGATTTCAGATTCTGTGTCATTTTCCTTGAAAGGCGTGTGCCGTCTTTGTCTACAATGGCCGAAGGAACCTGCATGGGCAGTCCTTCTTCCATCATAGTGGTGAGCAGAAGTATGCAGAATAGCGGCAGAATGAACATCGCGGCCCAGTAGACCGGACGGCTCACGATCTGACGCAGACTTCTTAGAAAAATCTTCATGATTCTCTCTGTCTTCGGTTCAAATTACTTTACTCCGAGGTATATTACCGACATGCCGGGGCGGAAGTTGTCGATCTTATGTCCGGCACGTGCTTTCACCTGGAATGTGCGGGCATCATAGTCGCCGGTGGCTTTGGTAGCCTGCCAGTTGGCGTAGGTGCCGAGGTCACGTATATAGAATACAGTCATATCTTCCTCCAGATCGAGCGCCGGTATCTTTACTCTGATTACGGTGCCTTCCGAGATATCTTTCAGAAGGGTCTCGCGCACGTTGAATACCGCCCATGTGTCATCTTTCTGAAGCGACATGATCGGTGCTCCCATTGCAACCAGTTCGCTCTCATTGGGATATACGACGGTTATGATGCCGTCGCACGGTGCAGTAAGATACTGGTCTTCAAGAAGCGCGCCGACTTCGGCCACGCCGCTTTTAGCTGCGTCCATCATTGCCCGCGATGCTTCCTTGTCTTCATGCTGAGCTCCTGCTACGGCCAGGTCATACTGACTTTTGGCTGTGGCTTCCGCTGCCTTGGCGACTTTGTATGCGGCATTGGCCTCATCGCGTTTCTGCGCGCTGATCACTCCTTTGGCAAAAAGATTTTCCATTCGCTCGTTGGTCTTGCGTGCGATTTCGGCAGCTGCCTGAGCCTGCGCCCATATGTCGCGGGCCGAGGCTATGATCTGTGGACGTGTTCCGGAATCGACTTTGCGGTTGGTGGCGCTTGCGGCGTTTTCAATAGCCTGGGCTTGCGAGAGTCGGGCATCGACAAGTGAAGAGTGGATTCTTACCAGCGTATCTCCTTTTCTAACCCGCGTGCCTTCCTCGACATATAGTTCGGCGACGCGGCCGGGAAGTTTGCCGGAAATGCGTATTTCTGTGGCGTCTCCCATGCCCTGAACTGTGTCGGCTGCCGGTTTCATGCATGCGAATCCAACGATCGCAAGTGCTGCAATAACAAGCAGTACGATCATTATCGTGATTATCAATCCGCGTTCCTTGGTTTTTACAGCCGACTGGCTTTGTGATGCGGTGTTGTTGTCTGCTGCCATGGAGTTATGTTTTTGATTTAGTTTTTTTGTTGTCGTGGTGATTATAGGTTGAGTCCGGCTACTTTCGACAGGTACGCGTCGCACAGTCGTATGCCGATTTCTGCATCGATGTTCTCGGAATTGGCCTGAAGCCATGCTGTCTGGGCGGCTGTTACGTCGTCGGTTGTGAGCACTCCCTCACGGAACCCGATCTCCGCATTCTTAAGGTTCTCGTCGGCGCTTTTCAGATTGTTGGAGGTCATCTCATAGGTCTTGAATGCCTCGTTATAGCTGTAGCGGGCCTGGCTGACCTGCAATGTCACTTTTTCTTCAAGATCGTCAAGCATCATGCGTTGTGCACGTGTGTTTGATTTTGCAGCCTGATAGCGGTGATAGTTTCCGCCCCAGTGCCATAATGGTATTGTCAGGGTAGCTCCTACGGAAAAACCGCCGCCAAACCGTTTTTCAAATCCATGTATGACGTTTGGATTGGAAAATGTGTATGCTCCGACAAGAGCGAGTTTGGGAAGCATCTCGCTCATGACAAGCTTCTCTTTGCCTTCAAGCATAGATATTCCGGAACGTAGGGCTGCCAGATCATGTCTTCTGCGATAAACCTCTTCCATGTCGATAGTCATTGCTTCGGGTATGACCTCTTCTTTGGTAAGATTCACCTCATCTTTCAGGGTCATTTTTGTGTCGACAGGTATTCCGCATATCTGAGCGAGTGCCATGCGCATAAGCGACAGGCCGTTCTCTACCTTTGTCAGAGTCAGGCATGCTTCGTTGTACTTGACGTCGACAGTCAGTTGGTCCGACCGTGTGGCTACTCCTTCCTCTACCATAGCCATGACGTTATGGCGCAGGGAATCTACAAGATTGACAAAGCTTTGTGCGAGCTTTTTCTTCTCGTTCAGTGAAACGACTCCCCAGTATGCTTCATCGACCTGGTATATGACATCCTGCACAGCCTGCTCATGGAGTGAACGGGCCATGTCCTCGCCATACTTGGCAATTTTGTTGAGGGCTCTTATCTGTCCGCCCATGTATATGGGCTGGGCAAGTGTTACAGCTCCCGCAAACACATTATGTGTGTCGTAAGCCATTGCTTCTTTCGGTATCACAGCGACTTCTGAAAAAACAGGAAGTCCTGAGGCCGGGTCAATCACCGGTTTTCCGCCATTGGTCACGATATTATATTCATACGTGCCTTTTGCCGGATCGAAACTCATTGTCGGCAGTTTTGCATCTTCGCCAAGGAGCTCAATCTGACGTTGGTTGTAGGTATATCCTCCGGTAAAGTCAAGGCCGGGAAGATAGGCAGTCTTGGCAGCCGAACGTGTGTGCCCGGCTGCGGTGATATTTTCTTCAGCTATCCGTATGGCCTTGTTGTTGCCGAGAGCAAGTGTCCGGCACGAATCAAGACTTACGATTGCATGCGGCGTGTTGTCGTCTGTTGCCTGTGCCGCTCCCGAGATGCAGCCGAAGCCGATCATCGCGCACGATATAAGTATAGTCTGGATTTTGTCTGTCATATCATGAAGTTGAAACATTTTCAAAATATTAACACAACTTGAAGCCATTTTGTTTCACCCATGTCTGAAGT
>JAIDKP010000209.1 GCA_029051445.1 Muribaculaceae bacterium
CTCCTGTGCTAAGGAGGAGAGCCGCAGCAATTGCTGTGTAAAGCTTTTTCTGCATTTTTAAATTGATTATGAAACTATGATTGTTAGAGATTTCTCTTTTTTTAAGGCGTACCGTCCTCGCTGGCTCGGGGGGTGTACCCGGCTCGGCGGTCGGCCTATCGTTTTCGTGGAAACGACTTCTCTACATGTTTTTGCTTGAGGGTCTGAATGAGGTTAAGATTCTGTCAATCAAGTATGTGTACCCCCCCTAAAAATGTCGGGTTGTAGTGGGGGAGCGTCCGGGAGAGAGGCGCAGTGTCTGCTGTGTAAAGCGTATTCTGCATTTTGGAGATAATTACTGATCTGCGACTGTTAAAGTATTAAATTTTAATGCTGTTAATTTTTTGGTGCGGCAAAGATAATTACTGTTTAATATAATGCAACACTTTTTTGAGATAATTTTTCTGAAAAAAATAAAAAACGCGATTTGAGGTGGTAAAAAACTGGAAAAGAGGGGTGAAATGAAATCGGGGGAAATGTTAAAATTAAGAATTGAAAAAAAATGACAGCGACTATCCTGCAATTTGCAGAACATTACTTATCTTTGAAACATATTGTCATATATGACCAATCAACTCATAATCATGAAAAGAATATTTCTTGCCGGAGTTGCCGCTCTGAGCGTGACCGCCGCCGCCGTGGCGGAAGATAGTCCGCTCTGGCTGCGCAACACCGCTCTGTCGCCCGACGGGTCGACTATCGCTTTTACATTCAAGGGTGACATCTATACGGTGCCTTTTGGTGGCGGTGACGCCATGCGGCTGACCGCCTCGCCTGCCTACGACAGCTGGCCCGTGTGGAGTCCCGACGGAAAGACCATCGCTTTCGGCAGCGACCGCGAGGGATCGGTCGACATATACACAGTGCCTGCCACAGGCGGCACACCGGTGCGCATCACGACCCACTCGGGCAATGAGACCCCCAAGGCATATCTCGATGACACGCACATACTCTACAGCTCCAACATCATGGCTGACGCGCAGGCAGCCATGGGTCCCTTCCAGGCTCAGACCTATGTGGTGGAGGCGACTCCCGGAGCGCGTCCGGCTCTGTTCATGTCCTATCCGGCCACGAGCATCAGTGTAGACGGCGGCAGGATCCTCTATCAGGACCGCAAGGGCTATGAGGATGTGCTGCGCAAGCATGAGCGCTCGTCGGGCACGTCGGACATATGGCTGCTCACCCTCGGTGCCGACGGCAAGGCCAAGGACGGGACATTCAAGCAGCTCACGACTTTCAACGGTCAGGACCAGTCGCCGGTGTGGAACCGGTCGACCGACGGCGGATTCTACTACGTGAGCGAGGAAGACGGTACGCTCAATGTGTATTTCGCCAATATCAACGGTGGCGAGAAACGCCAGCTCACCAAGTTCACCACGCACCCGGTGAGGTCGCTCAGCGCCTCGGCCGACGG
>JAIDKP010000021.1 GCA_029051445.1 Muribaculaceae bacterium
CTCTGCACACTACTGTCGTGCAGAGTGTCGGTTGATGACAAGACATACAACGCAGGCCTCCACGTCATACCCCAGCCCGACGCGATCGCCGCCGGCGAAGGAGTTTTTGAGATCAACGGCTCCACCACCATCGGCACCGATGGAAACGACTGGAACAACGAACTCGCCCTGCTCAAAGAGAAACTTGAAAAAGCAAGCGGACTGCAGTTTGCCTCTCCCGACAGTCCGACGGCATACAACAGCATCATACTGAAAAACGACTCATCGCTGGCCGACGAGGAATATAAGATCGATGTAGACCGGTCGCAGGCCATACTCTCGGCCTCGACCCCGCGCGGCATGTTCTATGCCGTGCAGACGCTACTACAGCTTCTCCCCGCCGAAGTCGAGACCGCCAGGCCATCAAGTATCGACATGTCGATACCGTGTGTCGCTATCGCCGACAAGCCGCGGTTCAGCTACCGCGGACTCATGATCGATCCCTGCCGCCACTTCTTCAGCGTCGACGAGCTGAAACGTCAGCTCAACGTCATGTCTATTCTGAAAATGAATTATCTGCACCTCCACCTCACCGACAATCAGGGGTGGCGCATCGCCATCGATAAATACCCGCAGCTTGTGGAGTGTTCGGCCGTGCAGGAGACCTACGTCGGCGAGAAATACGGCCCCTACTACTACACCAGAGAGGACATAAAAGAGCTGGTCGACTATGCCGACAGCCTCCATATCGACGTGATACCCGAGATCGAGTTTCCCGGTCACAGTCTGTCGGCTCTGGTGGCATTTCCGGAACTTTCATGCACGGGCGGCCCGTTTGTGAGCGAACAGGTGTTCGGCTACGAGGAAAACGTATTCTGCATCGGCAACGACTCGGTCTTCACGCTCATGGAGGATGTGCTGCGCGAGGTGGCCGCGATGTTCCCCTCGAAGTATCTCCACATCGGTGGCGACGAGTGCGTCAAGAGCCGATGGCATGAATGCCCGCGATGTCAGGCGCTGGCAAAACGGCTTAATCTGAGACCTGAAAACGGACATTCGGTCGAGGAGCAGCTGCAGAGCTACGGCATCAAGCGCATGGAGCGTTTCATCTCTCAGGAACTCGGCAAACGCATGATCGGATGGGAAGAGATACTTGAGGGCGGACTGCCTGACGATGCGACTGTGATGAGCTGGAAAGGCACCGAGTGCGGCGCCAAAGCCGCCTCGACAGCCCACGACGTGGTCATGGCCTCGATGGCCGACGGGCTTTATCTATGTTCGGCACAGGGAGCCGACGAGGTCGAGCCGGCAGCAATGGGCGGGCAATCCTATCTGAAAGATGTCTATGCTTTCGAGCCGGTTCCGGCAGAACTTGCTCCCGACATGCGCAAGTATATAATCGGCACACAGGCATGTCTATGGAGCGAATGGACTCCCGATGTGGAAATGCTCGAGTATCTGCTCTACCCGCGTCTGATGGCGCTGGCCGAAGTCGCCTGGACTACGCCCGGCAACAAAGACTGGGACGATTTTCAGCGGCGTCTCGACAACATGCAGGTGCGACTCGACCTCAAAGGCATCGGCTACCACATACCCATGCCCGAGGGCGAACTGACGACCAACCGCGTCTTCACCGGCGACTCGGTGGTGATGGCGTTCACCAACAGCCGCTCGCTCCCGATGGTCTACACTACCGACGGCTCAGAACCTACAGCCAAATCGCCTGCACTCCCCGCAAACCTGACATTACGCGAGCCATGCACACTCAAAGTCGCTACGCTCACGGCCGGAGGCCGACTCAGCCCCGTGCGCACCATCCCTGTCGAGAAACAGGACTATATGGCCGCTGTCGACGGCGACACGACCAAGGTGCGCCTGCAGCTTGCCGACGGACTTTTCTTCGGCGAGAACGACTATGGCAAAGCCGTGTTCCACACCGACTCGGTGATCGGCTCGATCGCCGACTATGGCAAAAACCGGTTCGACTACAAGACCCCCGGTCTGGTAGTTTATTCAGGCTATTTCAGCGTGCCCGAAAACGGCATCTACACCTTCAGCTCGCTTGCCGACGAACTCTGGATCGGCGACCGCCGCGTTGTCTACAACCCCACCTCATCGCGATTCTACGAAAAAAAGACACAGCTCGCGCTTGAAAAAGGCGTGCATCCCTTCAGGATGGTCGTGGTCGACCGCCTGAAAGAGGGCTTCGCTACAGGCTGGTACGCAATCGACTTCAAATACGACAAATAACCGTTACCGTCACACCTTTACACTATGAAGGTGTGTCAAAATAGGTTTGTGGGCTTTCACACGCCCCTACACCTGCAGGTGGTATGCGGATGTACATATGACCTCTCCGAGGCCACGCTTGATCAAAACGTTGCAACCCCACACCGTCGCGCTTGTCGCGCTCGATGTGGGGCTTGGCATTAATTCCCGTCTTCGACGGGTGTGAACGTACTTTCGCACACAAACAGGGTATAGTATCCCCCATGTCAGAACCATTCAGACACAGCCTCGCTCTTTTCAAAACATCTTTAAAGCGCCATCACACCGCCACTACAATACACTTCTCCCTCTCTCCCTCGGCCAGCTAATAACGATTGCAGGAACCTATGCAGCAACGTTTACGACATAGCAGCTATAGCGATGCCAAACATTTCTGCCCCTAAACCTGTCAAATGCACAAGGCCCCCGGTCCTGCAATAGGACCGGAGGCCTGTGAATTAAACTATAGGGTAACTACCTATGAATTATGTATGCTTACTTCGTAGCAATTGTAAGAGGAATATTCACAGTTACAACCGAAAGGTCAGCGAAGGTTACGGTAGCCTTGACAGTCAGGTTATGAGCATTCTGAAGCTGAGCGCCCTGGTTGTCGAAGGTAACAACACCTGTAGCAGGATCAACCTCGAATGTCGACTTAGCGTCGAGCTGACCGGCAAATGCCTTATAGGCGTCATTCTCAACGAATGCATATTCTACAGTCGGAGCGGCAACCTTATACTTGTCGGCGTTAGCAGCTACAAGACCGAGAGCCTTTGTAGTAGCGTTCCATGCAAAGATCTGGTTGGCGGGAGTAGCAGCCTCTACAACAACTACCGAAGGAGCGGTCTCAGCTGTAACAGCACCGATTGCATTACC
>JAIDKP010000210.1 GCA_029051445.1 Muribaculaceae bacterium
GGCGGACGCGTCAGATGTGTATACGCGACAGTTGTAAGGCAGACGCTCTGAACCAGCTGAGCTAAGCGCCCTTTTCCCGTTTCGGCGATGCAAAGATACGGACTTTTTTTTATACTCCAAATTTTTTTGAAAGTTTTTTCAAAAAAAAACGTCAGCATCATGTCATATTAGATTGTAGTGTGGGTATTAAGTCGCTGAATGTTAATATATAGCTGTTGATGTTGGTAGATGTGGCTTTCAATAGAAAAAATACTTTGTGAAATGGAGATAATCTGTTTTTCATTTGAAATCGTTGGTGTGTCGTGTATGGATAGTTTTTTTGATATGAGTGATTTTATCGAGGTCGGTGATTTGTTATGTGGGGATAGGGCATATGTAACATATATTGTGGTTGAGTGGGAGGTATATGTATTAATATGTTCTGAACTTTGCTGATGTAAGGTGTGCATAAGTTGATTTATAGTTGATTAGGGGTGTGTAAACATTTATTAACACAATAAAGGCGCTTTACGTGGTTGCAATTAATGCAAAAGTTGTAATTTTGCGGCGGGTAAGTCCTACACGACCAGCTCCTCGGGAACTCCGCCAGGCCTTGACCGGAGCAACGGTACCGAGTCGTAGCGGTGCGATGTAGTAAGCTTACCCTTTTTTATTTGTACGTGTTTTTGATTAGTGCAATATGAAAGAACTGTCTGATGATGCATTGACATTAAGAAATGTATATGATCTGTTTATCGGAAAATCGCGGCGACTGGCGATAGATGAGGCCATTAATGGAAAGGGTGGAAAGTCGGCAAGTATGTGTTTTACATCGCTTGCCGGGTCAGCGCAGTCGCTTGTTGTGGCTGCGGTTGCCGAGTTGTGTGCGTCGGCACCGGTTCTTCTTATTGCTGAGTCGGCGGATGCTGCGGGATATTTCTATCATGATATCACGCGGGTTCTTGGTGAAAAGGCTGTCGCTGTGTTGCCATCGGCTTATAAACGTGATATACGTTACGGACAGATAGATGCGCCGTCGGTTATTTTGCGTACAGATGCTCTGGCACGATGGAGTTCTCCAGATAGCAAACTGAAAATCATAATTACCACTCCCGAGGCGATATCCGAGCTGGTAGCGCCAACAGATGTCCTTAAGGACTCAACTCTTCATATTGCCAGGCATATTCCTTTGGATTTGACCCGGACAGAAAAATGGTTGCGTGAAAATGGGTTTGTGCAAGTCGATTATGTGTATGAACCGGGACAATTTTCGGTGCGAGGTTCGATACTCGATATTTTCAGTTACAGCAGTGAGATTCCGTATCGTATAGATCTTTTTGGTGACGAAATAGAATCGATGCGTACGTTTAATGTGGAAACGCAGCTTTCAGAAGGGCAGATTGAGAGTGCTGATATAATAGCAAGTGTCGATTCGACCGGCGAGGGCATACCTGTGACCGATTTTATGGCAGAAGGAACGCTTGTCGTGACTTGTGATATGGCATATGTGGAGTCGCGTATCAAGGAGGTGTGTGAGTCAGTGATGAGTACCAATGCAATAGTGTCGGGCGAGGCCGATGAGGCCGCGATAAAGCGTCTGGCCGACGGGGATACGCTTTGCATGTCTCTTCAGCGTTTTCCACAACTCACAGTCACAGCCGGCCAGAGTGGTATTATAACAGGTACTTCGATTGATTTCAATTGTGTGCCGCAGGGAGTGTATCACAAAAATTTCGATATGATTTCGGAGGCTTTCAGGCAGTTTATGGCTGACGGCTATAAGATATACATTCTGACTGACAGTCCTGCTCAGGCTGACCGTCTGCGTGACATATTTGCCGACCGTGGAGATGAGATCAGTTTTAAAGCAGTCGGGGCCACACTTCACGAGGGGTTTGTCGATGTTTCTGGCAAGCGTTGCTTTTTTACCGATCACCAGATTTTCGACCGTTTCCACAAGTATATGCTCAGAAGCGACAGAGTACGTTCAGGAAAGCTTGCGCTGTCGATAAAAGAACTGCAGTCGATAGAGCCGGGAGACTTTATTGTGCATATAGAC
>JAIDKP010000211.1 GCA_029051445.1 Muribaculaceae bacterium
GGGTAACATATATTATAAATAATTAACTGATATTTATAAATTGGCGCGGCACTTTTGCTCGTTTACCACGAAAAATATGTTATATAGCATGTTTTATAACCCGATCTGAATTCGCGACAAAATAGAGATGTAGCTTTTTTTAAACTGAAAAAAGTTAAAAAGAATATTCGTATGATGATGTTGCGAAATAATAAATCCGGCCGCCATATTTAAAAATGACGACCGGTACAGGTTGTTATATTTTCAAAATGAAAGCAGATTGTGTATTATAGGCGTCCCGATTCTGCATTTTCGATCATCTGTTGGCTGGCTGTTATGAAAATCTCGACGCGACGGTTTTGCGCGCGTCCTTCGGCTGTTGCGTTGCTTGCAACCGGGTTGTTCCAACCTTCACCTACAGCCTTAAGGCGTGAGGCTTTTACCCCATGCTGCTCAAGAAAGGATACAACACTTTCGGCACGCTGAAGCGACAGACGGTCATTTACCTGCTGACTACCGGTATTATCAGTAAATCCTACAACTGTGACATCTGTATCAGGAAATTGTCCGAGATTATATGCCACACGGCTCAGTGCGGCTTGTGCGGCGGCTGATAAATCGTATTTGCCTGTTTTGAACAGAACGGCATCACCCATTACAACTTTGATCGCATCAAGATTGTTGCTGTCTTTCACGCTTTCGATTTTTATGGACTCGATTGCCTGACGGTTGGCTTCTATTGCATCGCGGTTTGCTGCAATATCCTGTGAGTTCTGGTCGGTCTGATTCTGCAACGATGCGAGTTGCTGTTCAAGCTCTTTTTTCTGTCTATCCATGGAGTTACCTACAAGAGCACCTGTACCTGCTCCAAGAGCGCTGCCTACAAGGGCACCGATCCAGGTTCCTTTTCCACCTCCGATCAGTGCTCCGACACCTGCCCCGACAGCCGCTCCGGCCGCTCCTCCGGCCGCAGCTCCCTGTCCGGTCTGGCTCATCCCGTCCCATGTACTTTTCATCGATGCGCATCCGCCCATCATAAGTGATCCGGCGCAAATGGCTGAAATTACAGCAGTGCGCCCGGCATTGTGTATTCCGGAGATATTTTTCATCATATATTCAGATAGTTTCACGTGATTAAAAATGAGTGTCCCCACAAATGGAGCCTGTTTTATTATCAACAATATTCGGTGTTAAATGTATCACTAAAATTAAATATTTTATATCATTCAGGCAATGTCATCACGCAATAAAACTATTGTCATGATAAAGACGTTGGTATATCAGGTGGTTGATTGCAGAAATCGACTTTGGTACCGTTAATTGCGAAATAGGTCTACTGAATGCTTATGAAAAAGGATACAACATCTGTAGAGTATGATGTGATAGTGATAGGCGGAGGTGCTACCGGAGCAGGCACTGCACGTGATTGCGCGATGCGTGGTCTGAAAACGCTTCTTGTCGAGCGTCTCGATTTTACAGCGGGAGCGACAGGGCGCAATCACGGTCTGTTGCACAGCGGAGCACGTTATGCCCATACCGATCCGGAATCGGCTGCGGAGTGTGTAAGGGAAAATATGATATTGCGTCGCATTGCCCGTCATTGCGTGGAGGAGACCGGCGGACTATTTGTGACGCTTCCCGAAGACAGTCTTGATTATCAGGACGCTTTTGTGAAAGACTGCTTCAATGCCGGAATCCAGGCAGAGGTGCTGGATCCCAAAGAGGCTGTTGAAATGGAGCCGGCTGTCAATCCTGATATAATCGGTGCGGTAAAGGTGCCTGACGGATCTGTCGACCCTTTTCGTCTCACGCCGGCCAATGTGCTTGATGCAAGGCTTCACGGAGCCGATATAATTACATATCATGAAGTCGTAGGTTTTGAGAGAGAAGGCGACCGCATAACCGGAGTCAGGCTAAGGAGTCAGGCTGACAAAAAGGAGATCTCGGTCTATGGAAGGGTCACGGTGAATGCCTGTGGCATATGGGGGCACCATGTCGCTGAACTTGCAGGTGTGAAAGTCGGCATGTATCCGGCCAAGGGGGCTTTACTGATATTCGGTCATAGGGTTAACAATATGGTAATCAATCGATGCCGGAAACCTGCCGATGCCGATATACTGGTGCCTGGCGATACAATATGTGTTATCGGTACTACCTCGACGCGAATTCCATTTGATAAAATCGACAGGATGGAGGTGACACCCGACGAGGTTGACCTGCTGCTTCAGGAAGGAATAAAACTTTCGCCACGTCTTGCCAGCACGCGCATACTCAGGGCAGATGCGGGCGTACGTCCGCGTGTGGCCGCCGACAATGATCCGACCGGCCGAAGCATCAGCCGCGGAGTTGTCTGTCTTGATCATGCAGAGCGCGACGGTGTGGAGGGATTTATCACTATTACCGGTGGAAAACTGATTACTTATCGACTTATGGCCGAGATGGCTACTGATATGGTATGCCGAAAGCTGGGTGTCGATCGACAGTGTGAGACGGCTGAAAAGCCGCTTCCCGGCTCAGAGCCCGACAGGAAGGACGAGAAGCGGCGTCAGCATATAATTGAACTAAGTACAGAGCAGAAAGCTGCGGAAGGACGTCATGGAAGCTGGACGGGCAGAATCGAGTCGAAGTCGGATGCCGATGACGCGCTTGTGTGTGAGTGCGAGCAGGTGAGTGTAGCTGAGGCAAACTACGCGATGGATGAGCTGCATGTACATAATCTGATAAATATGAGACGACGCACCAGATTAGGCATGGGTACCTGTCAGGGAGCACTGTGTGCATGCCGCGGAGCCGGTCTGCTTGAGCGGCACGACGGCTGTGCCAAGCGTAGTCTTGAAGACCTTGCTGCATTTATGGATGAGCGCTGGCACGGCATGTATCCTGTGTGCTGGGGCGAGACACTGTGTGAGGTGCAATTCTCGTCGTGGCTTTATCAGGGAGTGATGGGGCTGGATCATTCAGCGGGAACGCTCCCGATTCAGTAAAAAACAAAACACAGATTTATTTACTATATCGGTTTAAACATCTTTTTTTGGGGAAAACTACCATGAAATTCGATACTGTGATAATCGGTGGCGGACTCAGTGGACTTGTCAGTGGCATCGAGTCGGCAAAGAGCGGAAGAAAGACTGCTGTCATTTCTGCCGGACAGAGCGCCCTGCATTTCTGGTCGGGCTCGTTTGAGTTTCTGTGCAATGAAAACAATGAGCAGGTTGTGGAAAATCCTGTCGGTCGTGCATCGTTGTTGCCCGACGGGCATCCGTACCGCAAGATAGGAGTGGAGCGTACTGCAAGTCTGTTGAGAAAGACGGCACCGCTTCTTGCCGAAGCCGGAATAAATGTAAGCGGAACACTTGAACGCAACCATTACCGTATAACCCCTCTTGGATTTATGAAACCGGCATGGCTTACACTTGATGACTACTTTTCGTTTGAACGGCCGGAAGATCTAAAAGGCAAAAAAGCTGTCATTGTCAATATCAAGGGGTATATAGATTTCTATCCGAGTTTTCTCAAGGCCGGACTGAACGGTCTTGGCATGGAGTGCAGGAGCGTGGATGTGAATATCCCACAGCTCGATATACTTCGCAGGAGTACAACTGAAATGAGAGCAACAAACATCTCCCGATTTCTAAAGAATGACGCGGTCGATGCTCTTGCAAAGGAAATCAACCGGACTGTGGCGGGAGCCGATATGGTGATAATGCCGGCCATACTCGGCATTTTCAGTGACGAACCGGTTAAACGTCTGCGGCATGGTGTGGACTGTCCGGTATATTTTATCGCGACAACTCCTGCTTCGGTTCCCGGGGTCAGATGCCAGCTTGCCTTAAAAGATCTCTTCATGCGGTCGGGCGGATATTTTCTGCCGGGTGATATGGTTACACGTGGCGATTTCTCAAATCACAGGCTTGTAAAAGTCTATACCGCAAATTTCGGGGATATTCCGGTAGAAGCCGACAATTATGTGATGAGCACCGGAAGCTTTTTCGGTCATGGCCTCATCGCAGATCTTCATAGAATCTACGAGCCTGTGTTCGGACTGGATGTGGAAGCGGGGGAGAGCCGTACCGACTGGTATGACAAGAATTTTTATAACGCTCAACCATATATGTCATATGGTGTTCTGACTGACAGTAAATTCCGTCCGAGCATCAAGGGAGAGACAATCGAGAATCTATATGCCACGGGGGCACTGCTCAGCGGGTTCAATGCTTTAAAAGAGGGTTCCGGCGCGGGAATAACACTTGCGACAGTTTTTCATGCCGCAGAGGAATCAGCACGGCAATAAGCTCCATGTATTATGATCGGTTGAATTAACTATTGACTGCCATGATGACACTACAGGAACAAAATATAAGTGACAATAATTTCGAGTCATGTGTGAAGTGTACCATATGCACGGTGTACTGCCCCGTCACAGCCGTAAATCCGGATTATCCAGGTCCTAAACAAGCTGGTCCCGATGGCGAACGTTATAGATTGAAGCGTCCTTATTTTTATGATGAGGCGCTTAAATACTGCTTGAATTGCAAGCGGTGCGAAGTGGCGTGTCCCAGCAATGTCAAAATCGGAGATATAATACAGGCAGCACGCATCAGGTATGCCAAAAATCGTCCGTCGTTGCGCGACACACTCTTGTCTGACACTGATCTGATGGGAGGTCTTGCGACACGCATGGCTCCGGTCGTCAACTTCTCGCTTGGTTTGCGCCCTGTGAAGTATCTTATGGATAGAGTGCTGAAGATAGATGATAACCGCACATTTCGCAAATAAGCAGGCGAACCTTTCGAGTCGTGGTACAGGAGTGAAG
>JAIDKP010000212.1 GCA_029051445.1 Muribaculaceae bacterium
CCATACTCTCCTTGCGATCTCCGAGGGGGAGATGATGCGTGCAAACTCGATGTTGGCGCGGTCGGGCCACATGGGGTGCATCTCAAGCTCGCGGCCGGTCACATGCACGTCGGGGCTCTCGCCGTCATAAAATATCACGCCGTGAGGATTTCCCATCGATACAGCCGTGATGGCAAGGCGGCCGTCGTTTTTTGTCTCGACTTCAGCCTCGATCATCTTCTCTCCGTCATATTTAACCGGCACGCGCGCGGCAATGAGGTCAGGTTCACCCATATCGACCGTAACTTCAGCGATCTTTCCGTCGGCTCCGGGCTTGAGGGTGAGATACTTTATACCAGAGTTGGTGTCGACTGCGATTTCTGTTTTGGTGGTCAGGCCGTTGTCGTAGACATATTTGCCCACGCAGCGTATGCCGTTGCCGCACATCTTGGCCTCCGAGCCGTCGGCGTTGAAAATGCGCATTTTGAAATCAGCGATATCCGAAGGCAGAATAAGTATTATGCCGTCACCGCCTATGCCGGTGTGGCGGTCACTCATTTCTATAGAAAGTTCGGCAAGTCGTTCGGGAGTGTGATTCATACAGTCGATATAGACATAATCATTGCCTATACCGTGCATCTTAGTAAATTTGATCTCTTCCATCATCTGAGAGAAATTGAACCTTTGAAAGCCATTATTGAGCTTTTGATGCGTGCAAATATAAGCATGTTTTTTTAAATTTGCTCCAAAAATAAAAGGATTTTTATGCGAATAATAAGAGGAAAATATGGACGTCGCCGGTTTGATGTGCCTAAGAATATCACAGCCAGGCCCACAACCGATTTTGCACGCGAAAACATATTCAATGTTATAGAGAATATGATTGATCTCGAGGACGGAGTCACGGCACTCGATCTGTTTGCCGGAACGGGAGCGATCACATGGGAGTTTGTGTCGAGAGGTTGCTCGCGGGTGACTGCCGTGGAGCAGGCACCTGTTCAGTGCCGATTTATCTCGGAAGTCAAGAGCAAGCTGGGTGATGATGTGCTGACTCTTGTACGTGGCGATGTTTTCAAGTTTGTCAGGACGGTGAAGATGCCATACGACATAGTTTTTGCCGATCCTCCCTACGATCATCCGCAATTTGAGACGCTTCCGCGTCTGGTGCTGGCATCTGGTGCGGTGAAACCGGGTACCCTGTTTGTGCTTGAGCACTCGTCGAAGCGCGATTTCTCAGACTTGCCTGGCTTTGTCGAGAGACGTGTCTATGGCAGCGTTAACTTCTCTATCTTCCGCATCCCTTCGATGTGACGCCCCCCACACTCATACCGGAGGTATGACACTTTGTTAACCGGGGTTCGCTTGCGACCCCGGATAGCTGCCGCTCACACACATCAGCCCCGCCGGGGCTGTACCTCCACCCACACCACCCGTCTCCGTCGAAGACGGACAATAATACCAAGCCCCACATCGAGCGCGGAGCGCGACGGTGTGGGGCAAATCTATAAAGCCACGGTGTCGAAGACGTCGCATAGACACTATTTTCGGCAGTCCTATTCTTTCAGTGTGTACGTTCCGTCACCATGTCTCACCAGCGTTGCTACCGGAACATTGATACCGTCACTTTTTATCTTTTTTACGTTCTTTCCCTTGAACATCCATGTGATTTCATAGAAATCCACTTTGGGATCCTTTGCTTCAAACACGATTTCTTCCGTGTCGTCGTCAAATAATCTTATCCAAAACTTTGTGTATGTAACAATTGGATCAATTTCCGCAAACTCACGCTCGTCAGGATATTTGTAGATTATAATCCATTGATTATCATGGGTGAGTTCTCCATCGACAATGCTGCATCTGCCTTCAACTATAGCGTGGGAATAAGGTTTAGAGGGCACCAAATCATTTGTAATCATTTCATCATTAAGTCGATCTATAAGGATGTCATTACCGTCCACATCTTCGACATAGATGATAAAAGGATGTGGGCTGTTATTAATGAGATAATCCTCCTCTCCGCACGCCCAAAGAGTCATGGATGCTGCCACTCCGAGCAGCCCCCACAATATATGTTTCAGTCCTTTCATTTTGTCATTCCTGTTACTATTTTACAATTTGATGTATAGTTAAATGCCAAGAAGTCTCTATATTCAGTGCCAACAACTCCTTGTCCATAACAGAGATAATATGCATTACCCTCACCATGCCAACCTGTATTAAAGTGGAGATAAGTGTATCCTCCTACTCCGGCTTCTATCATATATAATTCTCCTGTCTCTTTATGGTAGTATTCAGTCTGTGATGAATAGTTGTCATATCCGTCTACAACCCATGCATGACCTACGTTGGTTGATGGTTTTGTTCCTTGCATATATACAGGGTGATCTCCATTTAGTGAATACATGCAATCTAATGCGGAGAAGTCCTTGGCTATTGCTGAACTATATCCTATCTTTTTTATACCAGGAAAAATATTGCTCCATTGAGCACTAGAACCATCTGTATTGTATTTTACTTTTACATGAGTACCGATATCATGTATCAAAGTGGCAATATCACTATTAGTTCCATCATTTTCTTTAATATTGTTCCAATCGAACACATGGTTGTCAATTCTTTCAGGCCATTTGTTGTAGTAACATATTTGACCTATGGCAATCGGCACACAACCGGCTAAAGCAGACTTTCCATCGTCAGTAAAGCATTTGGCATTATATGGAGATCCCTGTCCCCACTGTGTTGTCAGCAACGGTTTTTTTACACTATGCCAGCTCTTAATGTAATACACATACCATTCACCGAATATGAGAACTTCGCCTTGTGCCGGAAGCTCCGGATCACAAGGAACATTTGCCCGCGACATTTTTGCCATATTTCCAATCTCGCCACGACGCGGAGCGTCCGGCATGGTGGCGATGGCATTTTCAAGATAGATATCAAGCACGGGGTTGTCGTCGCTGCTGAATTCTCCGTCAGGTGAGTATACATACACATTATTGTCGAGTTCACGATCAGCAGCTATAAGCGAATAGCCTCCCTCCTCAAAGTTCACAACATAGAAAGTCGTGTCGGTTTCAGCAGATCTTGTTATGGTCTTGGAGTTCAAAAGACTGACTTCAGAGACTTTTCTTGTTTTATCTCCTCTCGATCTTTCGCCGTCGCCATCAAGCGATGCCATGAAAGCAGTGGCGATGTTTCCCGCTTCCTTCGGCGATAAGTACTTTACCGATGGTGTGTCTCTGTCGGGTTGCGCTACAGATAGTGTCGGCTCCATGTCGGTTGTGGTGCATGAGAAAGCAAGCAGCCCCCATAGCAGATGTCTTAGTCTTTTCATCTGGTCATCCCTTTATTAATTATTAGGATTGTTGTCGACTCCCCGAAAAAAACAGGCGCAGAATCAACATGTCGCCCTGCTACAGGCAATTACATTGAGATTCTACGCGTATTTCCGATCGCAAGATTGCGATAATAAATTGATTTTGCAAATATTTCAGCAAAAACTTTTCATTTTCTCAAAACGGCGTTCCAAAAACTGTGTTTTATGTTTACTGTGGCGATATCGCGATAGCGATATGATACCTGTAGGCCCGTATATCGAAATCGCGTAGCGATGCAGATATGCGGGTATTGTGGCACGTCATCTCTCAGCGATGCCGTCAGGTATCGGATCGACTGCCTGCGGCAGTCACATCTGGTGTAACCCCATGTTGCAGTCGCCAGACTGCTACATGAGGGTGCCATCGCGATGACGCCCCACATCAACCTGCCGCGCGGGTTGCACCTCCCACCCCCACAGCATCCGTCGAAGACATCGCACATCCGTAGCGGGCTTCTGCAACCCCTCGCACCCTACTTTCCCGTCATGTGGGAATATAAACTCCCTTATTCCTCGCTTTCCGGCAGAGGTTGCGATGCGTCAAGGAGTGTGAACCCGGCAGAACGCAGGTCATCCCAGTATGTGGGATATGACTTTGACACTACCTCGATGTTGCGTATGACGATGCCGGGTACAAAGATTGCTGTCGGAGCAAAAGCCATAGCCATGCGATGGTCATCGTAAGTATCAATCTCAGGGAGTTGTGTCATAGGCATCCGGCGTCCGTCCCAGCGGAGGGTGTGGTTGCCTTCGGCCTCGACAATCAGCCCGTATTTGAGTAGTTCTCGACAAAGAGCGTCGATAAGGTCGGTCTCTTTGATGCGTAGCGACTGCAGTCCGGTAAGACAGAAAGGTAGTCCGAGCATAGCGGCGGTAACGGC
>JAIDKP010000213.1 GCA_029051445.1 Muribaculaceae bacterium
CTAAGTCTGCCAGAGGGAGGTCCTAACCCGACAACGATTGATTTTACACTTCCCGCCGGTGTCACTCTCGACGGAGAGATCATGGTTTCGGAAAAGGCTATCGAGAAGCTTGACGAGATTTTCCAGATGCCGCTTTCCTGGTGGGCGTCGGATGTCAGTTTCACTCAGAAATTTGTTGTTGCCGACGGTGTATCGGTTCCATTCAATATCGGTGTGAGTGTCGGGTTCCAGGGTTGCAATGACGAGACTTGTGTCGCTCCCAAGACGGAGACCTTTGATCTTGTCGCCGGAGGGAATGGTGGAGCAGGTGAAGCTTCGGAAGAGGTATCGGCCGGAAGTACGGCCAACGTAGCTGCCGTGAAAGACAATGTGTCGAGCGGTCTCAGTGATCTTTGGGCTCCTGTAGTGTTTGACAACATCGACGAACAGGCCCAGATATCGAATACCGGCTGGGGATCAATTTTCATATGGGGTTTCCTTGGCGGTCTGCTTGCGCTTCTCACTCCTTGCGTTTGGCCAATGATACCGATGACTGTAAGTTTCTTCCTGAAGAAGACTTCGTCGCGCAGCAAGGCTATCAGAGACGCTCTGACCTATGGTGTGAGCATTGTAGTGATCTATCTCGTGCTTGGCCTCGCCATTACTCTGATCTTCGGTGCGAGCAAGCTTAACGATCTTGCAACCAATGCGGTGTTTAATCTGCTTTTCTTCCTTCTGTTGCTTGTATTCGCAATTTCGTTCTTCGGAGCGTTCAATATCACGCTTCCGTCGAGCTGGAGCAATAGTGTCGACAGCAAGGCTGAAAAGACTTCGGGTCTGCTCAGTATCTTCTTCATGGCTTTCACTCTGGCTCTTGTCTCGTTCAGCTGTACAGGCCCGATCATAGGCACGCTTCTTGTCGAGGCTGCGTCGATGGGTAATATTACTGGGCCGGCCATAGGCATGGGAGCTTTTGCTCTTGCTCTTGCGTTGCCGTTCACGCTGTTTGCAATCTTCCCCTCGTGGCTCAAGGAGATGCCTCGCTCCGGCGGCTGGCTCAACTCGGTGAAGGTCGTTTTGGGTTTTCTCGAGCTCGCACTCTCGCTAAAGTTCCTGTCGGTAGCCGATCTCGCATATGGCTGGGGCATACTTGACCGTGAGGTGTTCATATCGCTCTGGGTGGTGATGTTTGTAATGCTGGGCATGTATCTTCTCGGCAAGATCAATTTTTCACATGACACTCCGACCGAACATGTCTCGATCGTGCGTTTCTTCCTGTCGATGATTTCTTTCAGTTTCGCGGTCTATCTTGTTCCCGGTCTTTGGGGAGCTCCGCTCAAGAGTGTCAGCGCCTTTGTGCCTCCACTCTATACCCAGGACTTCAATCTCTATGACGGCGGCCAGTTTGAGGAATTTGACGACTATGATGCCGGTATGGCCTATGCGGCAGCAAACAACCGTCCGGTAATAATCGATTTCTCGGGTTATGGCTGTGTGAACTGCCGCAAGATGGAGGGCGCTGTGTTTGATACCAAAGAGGTCGAGGATGTCATCAAGGAGAATTTTGTGCTGATAAAACTTATGGTCGATGACAAGACCAAGCTCCCGCAGCCTATGGAGGTGACTGAAAACGGCAAAAAGGTCAAACTTATAACTGTGGGTGACAAGTGGAGCTATCTCCAGCGCATGAAGTTCATGGCCAACAGCCAACCTTACTATGTGATGCTCGACAATGAGGGCAAGCCGCTTGACGGTCCGACTTATTATGACGAAGATGCGGCCAAATTTGTAGAGTGGCTTGAGGCCGGTATAGAATCGTATAAGACAAAGTAGAATGTATGGGGGACGCACGATAAGTGCGTCCCTAATATAAAGAGATAAGTGATGAGTGAATTTAAACCGCTTCACAGCCGACAGGAGAAGATCGAGGCTCTTGGCCGTGTGATCGATGTGCTCGACCGGTTGCGCGTCGAGTGTCCCTGGGACGCGAAACAGACCAACGAGAGCCTCCGCCCGAATACTATCGAGGAGACATATGAGCTCTGTGACGCTCTTATAAGAGAAGACAATGCCGATATACGCAAGGAACTCGGGGATGTGCTTCTTCATATTCTGTTTTACTCGCGTATAGGGGAGGAGAAGGGTGCTTTTGATATTGTAGATGTCGCTGATTCTCTGAATTCAAAGCTTATATACAGGCACCCGCATGTGTTTGGCGAAGTACAGGTCGGCGGCACCGACGATGTTCTGAAAAACTGGGAGGAACTTAAGCTTAAGGAAAAAGGAGGCAACAAGACGGTACTGTCGGGTGTGCCGGCGGCATTGCCGTCGCTGATCAAAGCCGAGCGAATTCAGGAGAAGGCTTCAAATGTAGGCTTTGACTGGGAGCAACCAAGTCAGGTCTGGGACAAGGTGAAGGAGGAGATCTCGGAATTTGAGGCGGAGGCGGCCAATGGCGACCGTGACCGCATGGAGAGCGAGATGGGCGATGTTTTCTTTGCTCTGGTGAATGCCGCCCGTCTTTATCATATCAATGCCGAGAACGCGCTTGAAAGAACCAACAAGAAGTTTATGTCGCGTTTCGGATATCTTGAGCAACGGGCCAAGGAGATTGGTAAGCCGCTGCGTGAAATGACTCTCGCCGAGATGGATGCAATATGGGAGGAGGCTAAACAAAAAGAGTGCTGAGAAGGTTATATCTTATATAACTTTTTCAAAACTTGTAAATGAAAACGCTAAGAATCCTGCTTGCGGCTGTGCTTATGCTCTCTTTGTCCGATCTGTCGGCACAGTTTCCAATGAAGATGCCTGTAACGACCGGCATGGTCAAGAAGAATCCACTTCATGCCAGAGTGGAGGAGATCAACAATGCCAATCGTGACGGTGTGACCCGAATAGGCTGCACACTTATCGGCGCTCCTCACACTTCGCAGAGGATCGACAGCTGCACTCTGATTGTCGGAGGTGCTGCGTATGGTTCACTTGATATCGACGGTGTCGATTTCAGGCGTTATTTCCAGTGGGAGGATGACGGCCAGATACCTGTCGAGGTCGATTTTCCCCGACAGGCGGTTTTCAAGCCGGAAGATAAGATTGTCTTCCATACTGTTTCGGGAGATTTCTCAACCCGCTTAGGTGACAAGGCAAAAAAAATGTAGGGTGCCAGGGGGACCCGCACAGATTCTGTGTCTCCTGCACTCAAGTTAATGTGGAAAAGGTAATAACATACTCTTAATAGATTGTGAGGGTCTGCATCACAGAGAAACCAAGTGTAGCCCGTGATATTGCTTCCATACTGGGGGCCGATGTCAGGCGTGAGGGATTTTTTGAAGGCAACGGATTTGCGGTGACCTGGACTTACGGTCATCTGTGCTGTCTTAAAGAACCGGCCGATTACAGCGATGCCTGGAAGCGCTGGAGTCTCGGGGCTTTGCCTATGATACCTCCCCGTTTCGGCATAAAGCTGATAGACGATAAGGGAATAGAACGTCAGTTCAAGGTGATCGAGTCTCTTGTCGGCCAGGCAGAGGAGGTGATAAACTGCGGTGATGCCGGACAGGAGGGTGAGCTCATACAGCGATGGGTGATGCAGAAAGCAGGTGTCAGCTGTCCTGTAAGGCGACTCTGGATCTCGTCGTTGACCGATGCATCGATACGTGACGGATTCAAGAATCTTGTCCCTGCATCGAAGTACGACAATCTGTATTATGCCGGTCTGTCGCGTGCGATAGGCGACTGGCTGCTCGGGATGAACGCGACGCGACTTTATTCACTAAAGTACAGTGGCCCCGGCAAGGTTCTGTCGGTGGGGCGTGTTCAGACTCCGACTCTGGCACTTATTGTGAAACGCCAGGAGGAAATAGATAATTTTAAGCCTGAGGATTTCTGGGAGCTTAAGACTGTTTACCGTGATGTGACTTTCAATGCCACGTCGGGGCGTTTCAATGATATTGAAAAAGCGGAAAAGGCAGTTGAAGAGGCTGCTAAGTATGAGTTTACCGTCGATAAGGTAGAGGAAAAGAAGGGTAAGGAGTTTCCGCCTAAGCTGTTTGATCTCACTACTCTACAGGTAGAGTGCAACAAGCGTTTCGGGTGGACTGCCGAGGAGACACTGCGTCTTATCCAGTCGCTTTATGAGAAAAAGCTTACGACTTATCCGCGTGTCGACACTACTTATCTGTCGTCGGATATATATCAGAAAGTGCCTGAAACGATGAGGCGTATGACACCGTATGCAAGTCTGACGGCACCTGTACTGGCAAAAAATATCGCCAAGACAAAGCGTATTTTTGATGATGCCAAGGTGACAGATCACCATGCGATTATACCTACAGGCGAGTCTCCGGCAATACTTTCAGATACCCGCGAGCGACAGCTGTATCACTTTATCGCCCTGCGTTTTATAGCGGCATTCTGGCCCGAATGCACGTTTATGACCACTACAGTCAACGGGCATGCCGGTGAACAGGGATTCAAGGCGCAGGGAAAGGTAATAGTCACTCCCGGCTGGCGGACGGTGCTTGACAACAAAGGCAACAGTGACACGCCGCAGGATGCATCGTCGGACGACAAGTTGCTGCCTCCGTTCACAGCAGGTGAAAGCGGAGCGCACATCCCGTCGCTTCAGAAGAAAACCACGCAACCGCCGAAGCCGTATAACGAGGGCACGCTGCTGCGTGCGATGGAAACAGCCGGACGCACTGTTGACGATGAGGAACTGCGTGAGGCTATGAAGGAGAACGGTATCGGACGTCCGTCGACGCGCGCGGCTATAATCGAGACTCTTTTCAAGCGAGGTTTTCTACGTCGCGAGCGTAAGAATATAATACCGACTCAGGCCGGCATAGAGCTTATCGCGACTATAGGTCAGGAATTGCTCAAAAGTGCTAAACTTACGGGTATATGGGAGAATAAACTGCGTAGAATAGAACGCGGTGATTTCAAGGCTTCGGAGTTTCTGGAGGAGCTGAAGGCGCAGGTGAACGAGATTGTGCGTGATGTGCTCAATGACTCGTCGCAGCGTAAAATCGAGGTTGTGCAGGGTGATGAGGCCAAGGCTTCGGAGAAGGCTCCAAAAACAACAAAGAGAAAGAAAAAAGCAGAGAAGTCGTGATGTGCTGTAACGGTGTGTTTTGGCAGTGGATTGCAGTAGCGGTTATCGTTGCCGCCGCAGTGTGGCTTGTTTTTAGATGCCGGCACCGTGGCAACGGTTGCTGCAGCGATGACCGCAAGGAGCGTGGAGGAGGGTGCTGCGGATGCCCGCTTTCGGGCGACTGCCGGAAGGAGGAACAGCGTGACAGTGATATGAAGTGATTATATAACAGATGATTTTGCAGGGTGGTGAAATCTTGGAGCTTGATTAAGAGTTTGTTTAAAAATGAAGTTTAAAATGACTAACGCTCCAAATCGTCAAGTCGGTGTAAATTCGTCAGTCACGTAGCTCGCTACGCTCCATTCTCATTTTCAGTAATTTTCTCAAAAATACTGATCAAATCCATTAACATTCATTTTTTAACAATCTGAAGATTCAAGAACGAAGTGCAAAATTTCGCTCTGAATAGCCCGACAAAATTTTGACGTTCGAGACTTGATGGCG
>JAIDKP010000214.1 GCA_029051445.1 Muribaculaceae bacterium
GCGTTGTCACGCCCGAGATCGATGGTGCGGTGCGGCCATATGCACTATTCGCACACTTTACTGGCGATGACGGGCTACCACATGTCGCAGCTATCCCCGACAGACTTACCACTTTTGTTCAGACCGTAAACAACTACGTTGATCTCCGCACAAAGCCCAACAAAGACAAAAAGATCGCGATCTTCTATTTCAAGGGACCGGGGCAGAATGCTTTGGTGGCCGAAGGCATGGAGGTCGCTCCATCGCTTTATAACCTGCTCCGCCGCCTGCACACCGAAGGCTACAATGTCAGCGGTATGCCTGAATCGCCCGAAGCGCTTGAGCGGCTTATCAATGAAAACGGAAAAGTCTTCAACGATTATGCCATTGGGGCGAAAGATGATTTCGTCAAAAACCGCAATCCAGAGATTGTCACACGCGAGCAGTACGACAGCTGGTGCGCGGAGTCGTTGTCTCCCGGGATGAGACGAGACATAGACAACGTCGACGGCAGTTTTCCCGGACATGGACTCAGCGACAAACAGGGCAACCTCGTGCTTGCGATGCTCAAATTTGGCAATGTGGTACTGATACCGCAGACAGCGGCCGGACTCGGCGACGATGATTTTAAAATCGTGCACGGCACTGACGCAGCACCACCCCACAACTATGTTGCCGCATATCTTTGGGCACGTCACGGATTCAAGGCCGATGCGCTGATGCACTTCGGAGCACACGGCTCGCTCGAATTCACGCCACGCAAGCAGGTCGCGCTGGGAAGCAACGACTGGCCCGACCGTCTTGTAGGTACAATGCCACACTTCTACATCTATTCGACCTCCAACGTAGGTGAGGCTATGATGGCGAAGCGTCGCAGCTATGCAGGTATCGTGAACTATCTCACACCCCCGTTTATGGAAAGCGATGTCAGAGGCATATACAAGAATCTTTCCGATGCCATTGCCGGGTACAATCGGCTTAGCGGTGCCGACAATCCCGATGAGAAAGCCATTGCGGCCGCTGCCGGACTTGTCAAAAAATATACCGTGGAACTCGGCATTCACCGCGAGCTCCGGCTCGACAGCATCATGGAGTCGGTCTACACCCCCGACGACATTATGCGCATCGACAATTTTGCAGAGGAGCTGAGCAACGAGAAAATCACCGGTGCGCTCTACGTGATGGGAGTCCCCTACTCCCCCGCACATATCACCTCGACCGTCTCTGCCATGACAGTCGATCCCCTCGCCTATAGCTTGCAGAAGCTCAACGGAGGACACATTAAAAATCACCGTGCCGAGGCCACGTCGATCGTCAATCGGCTTATTGCCTCCGGCAATGTACCGTCCGATGCCGACATATGTCGTATTGCCGGTATTACGCAGAACGACCTCGACAGTGCTCGGCGCACATTAGCAGCCGTCGAAGGATCCAGAGACATGCTGTCGCGCATGATGGTCATGGGAGCCATGATGCCGGCGTCAACACGGACACCGTCAAAAATATCGGAACGTGCATCCGCCCCCGGGAGACATCGCATGATTCCCGGAATGTCTCCTGAGAAAGCCCTCGAGATGGCACGCAAAATGGGAGCCGACGAGAATGCTATTAAGAAAATGGAAGCCGCGATGAAGCGCAAGGTCTCCGGGCAGCAGGCTTCAGCGTCACAGTCCGGAAAGGCTCCTGCCGGACACGGCATGATGATGGGACGCGGCAATGCGCCGACACCACAGGAAATCGAGTTTGCAACAGCCGTTGGCGAAGTTGAGAGAGCCGTGCGCAA
>JAIDKP010000215.1 GCA_029051445.1 Muribaculaceae bacterium
GCTCCAAGCACCAGAGGACCGTAAACCATTTTATATTTTTTAGGCTCCACACGGCCGGGCACCTCTCGCTTTTCAGCCTTAAAGCTGTAGTTCAGCTCCACCCGGTCCCCGTCGTTCAGCCCCTCCACTGTCACAAAGCCGTTGCTTGTATTCGGGCTTATAGATTTGCCGTTCACACTTATACACTCTATATTCATGTATCCGGGAGCGCTAAGAGCAAGTGTCGCACCACTGCCGCCGCTCAATTCAAGCACGACGCGGTTGCCAAACGGATAATCGCTTTTCTGATCGATCACGACATCATCAAGAGTCAGACGGCTGTCATGATACGATGGCACAAATATCGTATCACCTTTTACAAAATACGAGTATTCGGCCACACGGCCGAGCCCTTCGCCGCCTCTCATAGTGCAGCACCAGTGAGCCTCATCGCAATGCACCGAAAGATCCTCATACACATGACCGACAGGTTTGTCACACCCAAATCCGCCATTGGCGCGTTGTGTCACGCAGATACCGTTGTAATATATACGCTCCGCATCCTCAAGATACTCCGGCCGGCGCGTCAGCTGCCACAGCTGCATAGCCACGATATAAGAGTCGATGATAGCACACGGTTCTGTCCACGTGTCATACCGGCAGAACCAGTTATAATTCTCATAATTCTCCGTCATGCCATACTTCCGGTAAAGATCCCAGCGCTTCTCGACCTCAGGTATCAGACTATAGTCACCGGTAGCCTTTGCATAACGTATTATGCCGCGCAGACTCGTAAGCGTCGCATGCGTCTGAGCCTTTATCCCGATCAGATCTATTTTCATAAACAGATCGATAAGACTGTCGATCAATGCCTTTAGCTCCGGCTTTGGATTATGCGAATAATAATGGATCAGCCCGTCCATACCTATAAACACACAGCCGACATCCGACGACAGTCTCCAGCCGGAGATCACATTCTGCGCGCTGCCGCTCATGTCACCCACATCCCTGCGACGCGAGTCAGGGGATATCGGGTACTTCTCCACTACAGATGCGATTGGCAGAAAAAGACTGTCGGCGATACCGCCTGCGGTCTCCATCACACTCTTGTCGCCGGTCCATTCATAATACTCACACAATGCGCGCAGAAGCCAGCCATGCCCCGACAGCTGTTGCTCATCAACAAAATCGTGGACAGAACCCATATAGCCACGCTCATTCAGATGCGACGGAAGCATCCCCACAAGTTCCTTGAGATAGACAGGAGTGCGCCCCGATGCGCGTGCGTCCATCACAAGAGCGAGCATGGTGCGCCCTTCCTTGTCAGCAGGCCAGCCGCCCGATTCCTCCTCACTCCAGTACACCGCAGCCGGACGGTAGAGATCCGATTCCATCCTGTCGAAATTCCTGTTTATACGTTCAGCGAGCTCGCCACGCATCTCCACATGCTCAAGACCGGCCGCTTCGGGCATGGTTGATTCGCTACCACTTTTCCCGCACGACGCGACAGCGAGTCCGGCCATCACTATCCATAGAAGATTCTTAAGATTACCCATTACATTATCATTTCTACAATTTCTCACAATCTTTCAATCACACTTGTCACTAAAGTCGCGCCACGCCCCAAAAGCCTTTCCGACATGGCAATCATCTGCAGTTTCCGGCATGACACAGCGCCATAGCCGGCCAGGCTCTCAATCAGTTTTCTCCCAAGCCCGGCCTCTCCCTCCCTTGCATAATCACCCGCAAGCACAGCCCCCTTCATATCGGTAAGACGGGCGACTCTGTCAAGACCATTGCGCCTGGCAAAACTCCTCACCTTATCCATTGCCATCTCGCGTTTACCCGCCTTATCGGCAAAACGACTGCCGGTTATCGAGTCAGCATGTTCCCTCACAATCACAGTGGGCTTGCCCGGTTTTTCGGAAATAGATACGCCGCCGGCGACAATCCTCACCGACAGTTCCCAGTCATTCCACACCTCAAGTTCTTCATCCCATCCTCCTGCGGCAACCACTGCAGCCCGGCGGCAGCAATAACGTTGGGTCGACAGCATACCCCTCATTATCACATTATACCATACATCCCCGACCGGCACAGCACGGTGAATGCCGATTTTTCCGTTTCTCCCTGCAAAAGCTACATCCCAGTAAATCAGGTCTGCTGTCCGGCCCGACCTGCCGATTGCAGCGACAACACTTGCCAGATGATCGGGAGTCATTGAATCATCGCTGTCAAAAAACATGACCCATTCACCGCGCGCAGCACGAAGTCCCGTGTTGCGTGCTGTGCAGACACCGCGCCGAGGCTCCGTCAGCAACTCAACTCGCAGCCATTCGGGAGCATCATAGGCAACCCAGTATTCAAGAAGGTTGTACGCGCCGTCGGTCGAACCGTTATCCACAGCTACGAGGGTCACCATACCCGCCGGCAAAGCCCTCTGTGAAGAGATCGACCGAAGAGTCTCCGACAGCAGTTCCTTCCGGTTTTTCACCGTCAGCACCACCGTCAGCAGTTCTTTTTCATCGCCACAGACTTCCATACCCCTAAAAATACGAATTTCCTCCGAGGTATAACCCCTCGGAGGAAAAACAATCATTCAATAACTAATTCATCCAATATTCATCTTTATAAGTATGTTTGGTACCCCCTTATTTTGTCGCCACCCGTCCTCCCGACGAGACACTTTTCTTTAATCCGCTTTTTACTTCAAGGCTGTTGCTGCCTACCGATCCACCCGACGAAGCCTCAAGATCTGCTTTGTCTGCAACACCACTGAGCGATACCCTTGCCGCCGACGAAGCTGATGCATCGATCGACTTCACCTTGCAGTCAGCCACATTCACATGACTGGCCGAAGAACTGTCAAACTCAAACTTGCCGCCGAGAAGATTTCCGATCTTGATTTGTGCTGCGGAGCTCGTCTCTATCTCACCGCTTTCAGCATTGACTGTGCCGCAGGTGATTCGCGATGCTGAAGAAGCCTCGAGACTGATCGAATAGACTTCGATACGCTCTTTAAACACTATGCAACCCGCCGAACTGGCATCCGCCTCAAGTTCTCCTTTCAGCTTTAACGGAGACACTACTGTTATTTGTCCGGCGGAACTCACGTCATACTCGCTGATTGCCGGACCGCTCACCGTAACCGTTGCGTTCATTTTACCGTTGATCTGCACGCTTTCATCGAGAGTGACCCTGAGAGTTCCGTTTTTTACCGTGACCTTTATGTAGTCGATTACATTCTTGGGAGCGGTGACCTCTGCCGTAGGCGTTCCGGCCGAAACACGATATACGACCTTCATACCACGGTTTACATTGATCTCACTATACTTGTCGGTGATCACAAATTCGTTGGTCATGATCTCACCCGAAGGAGTGATGCGGCGCTGGCCGATGCCGGTGACCATTCCGACTATGCTGTCGCTGTTGACAGCAAAGCTGGTCGCTGCCGCAAACAGACATACGATGACAACAACTGTCGGACTGAGAAGAGCCTTTATGATATTCTTTTTCATCATTGTAAAATCATTTATTCTTTTGACGGAACAGAACCTCGTTTTGTTACATTGCACTGCAAAAATATGCCACACATGGCACATAAAATGTGTTAAATGGCCAATCAACGCTTTATTTCACCACCCGCCGAAGCCTTCAGATTGCCATACCTTGAAACCGATAGCTTCCTAAGATCGATCTCACCGCCCGCCGAAGCTTTCGCCGAAACCGTGTCGGCCTTACCGCAGACATTGATCTCACCGCCGGCCGAAACATTAGCCTCAACACTGGCTGCATTTATATTTTCTACATCGATCTCACCACCGGCACTGCAACGCACGTTGGCATTGTCGACTACCGTCGCACCATTCACTTCGATTTCACCGCCGGCCGAGCATGATATATCAATCGACCCGGCCTTCACATTGCCGTTGACATTGATTTCACCGCCGGCCGAACAACCGACCGACATCCCTCCGGTCACTGTGACCGGGGAATTCACATTTATCGTTCCGCCGGCACTCACCTTGTAGCCCGAAGGCATCCTTCCGCTTACATCAACCGTCACATTATCGCCTTTGAGGCTGAAATTCTCTGTAAAGTCTACGACAAGAACGCCATCCTTGACACTAACATCCGTAAGCTCCACAATATTCGACGGACCACTTATCTTCACTTTCGTCGGGCCGGCACCGTCTGTCATGTTCACCGTGATGCCGCGCGTCACTTTCACCATGTCATACTCACTGTCGACCGTCATGCTGCGTGT
>JAIDKP010000216.1 GCA_029051445.1 Muribaculaceae bacterium
GGTTTGGCAGGACATGCCGCGCATCAACAAGGGCCCGAAGTGGGTTACTTTCCGCTGGTTTGACGATACCCCCTGGTATCCGTCGGAGGCAGGTGAGGCCAACTACCGCCACGAGTGGAAGGAGATCATGGATTTCTGCCGTCCTTATCCGTCGGTTGTGGTCTGGACTCCGTTCAACGAGGCATGGGGTCAGTTCAAGACCAAGGAGATCAGCGACTGGACCAAGGAGTATGATCCCAGCCGTCTTGTCAACTCGGCCAGCGGCGGCAACCATATTCCGGGTGCCGGCGACATCGTTGACATCCACCATTATCCCAATCCCATCCTCACATTCTACGACGGCAACAACGTGACCGTACTAGGTGAGTTCGGCGGCCTCGGTCTTCCTCTTGAAGGCCACCTCTGGCAGAAGGACAAGAACTGGGGTTATGTGAAGTATGAGAATGCCGGTCAGCTCACCGACGAGTATGTGAAACTAATCGACGAGTTCATGCCTCTTGTGAAGCGCGGATATTCGGCCGGTGTCTACACGCAGACCACCGACGTAGAGGGTGAGGTGAACGGTATCATGACCTATGACCGCAAGATCACCAAGATGGACGAGAAGCGTCTGCGCGACGCCAACCAGCGCCTTGTGCACTCGCTCGACAACAACAAGTAAGCACTGTTGTCTTTCAAGATAGAAACGGAGGCTGCGCATTTGCGCGGCCTCTTGTCTTTTTAAGGCTGCAGTTACAGAATAAATCACTAACTTTGCGGCCGCATTGTCAGGGCAGTCGGTCTGCTCTCTGTAGTTTTTTGATTGGTAGATGTAATGAACTGGTTGCATTCGATAATATTTGAGCACAGTGCCATACAGGCGATAATAGTGTTGTCTCTGATCTGTGCCATAGGGCTTGCTTTGGGCAAGGTGAAGATCGCCAAGGTATCGCTTGGTGTCACGTTTGTATTTTTTGTAGGTATAGTCGCCGGTCATTTCGGTATCTCGATAGCTCCCGACACGCTGAAATATGCCGAGAATTTCGGCCTGGTTCTGTTTGTGTATGCTCTTGGTCTTCAGGTTGGACCAGGTTTTTTCAGTTCTGTCGCTCATGGAGGGGTGAGGCTGAATCTTATCGGCCTGGGGCTTGTGTTGGCCGGGCTGTTGTGCTCTGTAGGGCTTGTTTTTGTCACTCCTGTCGGTCTCCCCGACATGATGGGAGTATTCTGTGGTGCGACAACCAATACTCCTGCTCTTGCTGCTGTCCAGCAGACTCTCTCGCAGCTTGATATTCCATCGAGCACTCCGGCTCTCGGATGTGCCGTGACCTATCCGCTCGGTGTTGTCGGTGTCATTTTTGCAATTATACTCATGCGCCGTTTCTTTGTCAGGCCTCATGAGATTTCTGATGATCCCGTTCAGTCTCTTCCCAAACCTAAGATCACTGAATTTGAAATAACCAATCCCGGCATATGCGGCAAGACGGTATCTCAGATCGCAAATGTATCCAATTGCCATTTTGTCATATCGCGTCTGTGGCGCAATGGCACTGTTTGTATTCCGACCTCATCGAGTGTCCTGCAGTTGCACGACAGGCTTCTTGTGACAAGTGCTCCTGCCGATGTGGAGCCGTTGCATATCGTGTTCGGGCAACAGGACAAGACCGACTGGAATTCCAATGATATCGACTGGAATGCTGTCGACCGCCAGCTTGTGTCGCAGCCGTTTATTGTGTCGCGACGCCAGATAAACGGCAAGACTCTTGGCTCGCTCAAGCTGCGTAATCTCTATGGCGTAAACATAAGCCGTGTCTACCGCAGCGGTCTGCCGTTGCTTGCTACGCCTGATCTCAGGCTACAGCTCGGCGACAAGATCATTGTCGTGGGAGAGCAGAAGGCAATCGACAAGATTGAGCCTCTTATCGGCAATGCGGTGAATGTGCTTAATGAGCAGAACCTGTTTGCTGTGTTTATAGGAATAGTGATT
>JAIDKP010000217.1 GCA_029051445.1 Muribaculaceae bacterium
ACACTCCACCGTCCGATGATCTGATACTTCTAAAAAACACCGACAGGAAAACAATCGCCATCGATTGTCGAAACTGCGATCTCACCGAAGTGATGCATGAACTGTATGCATCGCACAAACTCACATCCGTTCTTGTCGAAGCCGGTCCGAAACTTCTTGACAGCTTCATAAAAGCAGGACTTTGGGATGAGATAAGAATCGAAGTCTCCCCCCTCAGGCTTGGAGAAGACGGCATTCACCATGCACCGGAAATGCCCGGCCCACCCGACCGCATAGAGACAATATGCCGGCAAAACATCTATTACAAAAGCCGCATATAAGCCTGGCCGACACATTCCACTTCAGAACTTGACTAACACTCCGCGGCACTGGTATAGACAGCGTCGGCGGCAACACTGTAGTATCTCTTGGCAAGAGATACTACACCTGCAACAACAACCTAAAATAAAAGCACTTAACACACGGCTCAATCTAAGATTAATTGTAGAATCATAATATTACGTCAAATCATCCTGCAGGATTTAATTAAAAAAAGTCTTTGATTATGTAAAATATTTGAAATTTATATATACTTTTACAAACGATTCCAGTATCTCTTGCCAAGAGATACTGATTTTACAGGACTGATAAACGATCTGAACGACATAGGCCTTCTACCAATCAACACAATCAAAATGAAAGCATTAAACAACCTTATAATATTATTTGCGACAGTCATCTTCTTTTGTTCATGCAAATCGGCCAATGAAGAAAACACCAATAGTCCGGTCTTTAAACCGGCCGAACAAGGAATAGAATTCGCCGATCCCTTCATACTTCTTGACGGAGACACATACTACGCCTACGTCACAGGCTACACAGGCATCGATTTCTACACATCCGACGATCTTAAATACTGGAAACATGCAGGAAGAGCACTAAACCACACCGATTCCTATGGCGATCACTGGTTCTGGGCACCGGAAATATACCGCATCGGCGACCGATACCTTATGTACTACACATCAGAGGAACATACATGCGTCGCCGAAGCCACATCACCGCTCGGCCCATTCGTGCAGAAAGAGAAAAAGCCGCTCTTCGACCTTATACGCACCATCGACAACTCACTGTTCATCGATTCCGATGGAACACCATATATGTTCTACGACATTTTCGATGACAAAGGAGGCCACGTGCATGTCGTGGAGCTGACATCAGATCTTCTGGCCGTCAAAGACAAAAAACACACCCCGTGCATAGCACAGAGTCAGGCGTGGGAGCAGGATGCGGTCAATGAAGGATCATTTGTTATAAAACATGGCGACACATACTACATGACCTACTCCGGCAACGGCTACACAAATCCCGGATATGGACTCGGCGTAGCCACTGCACCTTCACCGATCGGTCCTTGGACAAAATATGAAGGTAATCCGATTTTCCAATTCCCGCAATCCGCTGAATACGGACGGCTCGAAGGTGTCGGACACAGCGCGATGTTCCACGACAAAGACGGCAACCTGCGCATCGTCTTCCACGCCCACAAAAAACCCGGCACTGTGCATCCGCGCGAAATGTACATCTCCACCGTCGGGTTCACCGACGATGCCGAGCCACGCATGATCATTTCACAGGACAACATAATCAAAGCGGCACTCAAAAAATAATTGCCGCTCTGCACACAGCGACAGCACATAAAACGGATGTA
>JAIDKP010000218.1 GCA_029051445.1 Muribaculaceae bacterium
TGTAGTGGCGTCTCTTCTGGGAATATTCAGTGGCAACGCGACATATGCCATAGCGGCCATGATGCTGTTCTTCCTGCCTTTGACAGGATATATCGCAATTTCATCGCCGGTAGACGACTGCGGATGTTTTGGAGACGCATGGGTCATATCCAACACAGCGACTTTTTTAAAGAACATTCTGCTTGCTATACTCACCATACCGCTAATACTCTGGAATCGGAAAAGCATTACCACTTTTACCCCCGGGCTGCAATGGATTGTGACAACAATCTCCGCAACATATATTTTTATCGTGGCAATGATCGGATACCACATCCAGCCACTTGTTGATTTCAGATCATTTCCTGCCGGATCATCACTCATACAGGAAGATACAGGCCTATCCTCAACGGTTTTTATCTACAGCAAAGACGGGAAAGAAAAAGAATTCAACGCCACGGATCTGCCGTCAGAGGAAAGCGGATGGATTTTCGTAGACAGGAAAGACACCGGATCCGGCAGAACTCCATTCATAATCGAGGACGAGAATGGCGATGATATGACAGAAGATCTTATAGGAATACCCGATACCGATTTACTGCTGTTAATAATACCTGAACCTAACCGTGCCGACTTGGCCTCGACAATGCAGATCAATCAGCTGTGGCGCATGGCATCTGCCGTTGATTCTGTCGCAATGATCGCTCTCATCGGAGACGCCGACAACAACGACATATCACGGTGGAAAGACCTTTCAATGGCCGAATATCCGATATATTCGACTGAAGCCACAACACTAAAAGATCTCGCAAGAGGATTGATTTCCGCTGTGTATATACATCGCGGAGAAATATGCTCCAAGATTTCTATAGCCGCCCTGTCAACCGAAAAGCTAAGTAAAGCCGAGGCCGGAGATATAAGCATCAGACAGACCATTTCATTCAATGAAAAAAGACTTCTCTGGTGGCTTACGACATTATACATCGGAGCACTCGGCATAGTATTCATTGCAGCACTGCCGCGACGGCTTTACCTGCTTCTGAAGTTCAGAAAGAAATAACTTACCTGAAACAAAGTTGTGGCCGACTCCGAAAAGCCGGCCACAACGCCCATGCGGGTTAACTATATACTAACATTTCAAAACCTTTCTTTCTTAACTTAGCCCTTGGCTACTGAAACCGGCACCTGCATTATGGATTCCACTGGCAGGCAAGCTGCTGTAGGTTGTTATCGCCTATCGTGCGGATATCGGTGATGGTGTTATAGCGGCAGTTCACATAGGTAAGTGCCTGGCAGAACGACAGATCAAGCGTATTGAGCTGATTGTTGTTACAGAGCACTCGCTGCAAGAAGGTCTGATTGCTCAGATCCAGCGTAGTCAGATCGTTGTATGAGCAGTCGACAAACTGAAGATTAGGGCAATTCTCAATTGAGAACGAAGTCAGATCATTGTAAGAACATACAACATCAAGCAATGCATTACAGTCACGGAGCGCAAGCGTTTCCATGTTGTTGTCTGAGCAGATGAAAGTGCTGAGAGTAGGCAGTCCGGACATGATCATTGATTTGATCTCATTATCATCGATATTGAGATTGGCAAGACCGGTCGTTCCGAACAGATTGAGCGAGGTAAGCTTGTTGTAGCCGCAATAGAGATTCTTCAGATTCGCACAACCCGATACAGTAAGTGCCTCAAGATGGTTGCCCTGAACATTCAGAGTCTTGAGAGCGGGAATATTGGTCACATCCAGCGCCACAAGATAATTGTTGGAGATATTGAGATTCTGTATCGCAACAGCTCCTCCAAGATCAATCTCGCTTATACGGTTCTTGTAAATGGCAACCTTAGTGAGCGAAGAACAGCCATCGAAGTTAATCTCCTTGATTTTGTTTCGGTAAGCTGCCACATCGGCAAGAGCCGCGTCACCTTCAAACGAAACACTCTCAATCGCGTTACGCGACACATCGGCTTTGGTAAGTGCCTTGAATCCCGATAGGTCAAGCGTCCCGGCCAGGCCTTTGTCTTTCCAGTCGATAGCTGTCTCATGGCCGTTTGCAACTGTGATGCCTTCCCAAGTCGCAGGAGAATTAATGTTCGAGATTT
>JAIDKP010000219.1 GCA_029051445.1 Muribaculaceae bacterium
GAGCAGTTCGGAGGCATCGACTGTCAGCCGTTCTTTGAAATTCCAGGTGTAGCCTCCGTAAAATCGGGCATATTCTCCCGGATTTTTGAAATTATAGGAATCTATGGAGGTGTGTTGCGCAGTTGTAGAGCTGCTTAGTATGCCATGTCTGAAGCCTACGTCGGCAATGTATCTCTGCTCGTTGTGGGCGCCGTATTTTGCGCTTGCCTTGGCTTCCCATGGTTTGGTGATTTCGCGGCTGATGATATTTATGACACCGCCCACGGCGTTGGATCCGTAGAGCGATGATGCCGCGCCCTTTACAATTTCGATGCGTCCGACATCGGCGAGATTCAGACGCGAGTAATCTATATTGTCCAGAGTCTCGCCGGCAAGCCTCTCTCCATCGACAAGAAACAGAATGGAATTACCGTTGAATCCCTGCATGTTGAGCGATACCTGCTGGTTCATTGAGTAGGTGAACTCAATTCCCGGCAGTTCGGCCTGCATCAGATCGCTGATGTTTGTCGCATCGACTTTCTTAATGTCATTTTCAGATATAAGGCGTGTAAGTATGGGTGACTCTTTCAGCAGTTTCGGTGTCCTTGTGCCTGTGACGACAACCTGATCCATATTAATGCTGAAGTCAAAGACCGAATCGGGATCTATTTCCTGTGCAATCGCTGTATGAAAAAAGCATGACAAGGCCGTTGCCGCTATGATCCGGTTGCGTTTCATCGGTCAGTGGGATAGATGTATTCGATGGTGAGATACCCTTTGGCTCCCTTTGGATTGACATAGTTGGCCAGTCTCAGCAAAACCTCGGTGCCATCGGCGTTTCTGACTGAGATCACATTGCCAGAGTGCACATAGGTCGGCGGCATTATTTTTATGTCGACCGACATCCACGATGAGAGTGCCATGTTACACCACGATTCCTGATATATGATGTTGCCGTTGAACATATCTGACAGATCGATGGCTATGCGGTCGTTGGTCCACACGTCGGACTCGTATTCGCCTACAGTGTATGCTCCGCCGTCTGATATCGGTTGGAATGTGGTTGCGGTAGTTCTGGCTGCCGATCCTCCGTTGGTCTTGGCATCGTAGTGGTGTATGGCTATGTCCCAGTTCTCGGGAGCCGGATCGTCGATACTTAGAGTTTCGGCGGTGCCTTCGCTGAAGTCTATGTAGATCCAGTGTACAAAATCGCGGCTGTCTAAAAAAATAATTCCGGGTTCAGATGCCGTACATGGTTTTGTGAATCCGTATTTGGTTTCCGTAGGGTCAAGACCATCCATATCGTCATATATGCCACCAAAAATGCCGTTGCATCCCCAAAAGGGGAGCAACAGCATTATGATTGT
>JAIDKP010000022.1 GCA_029051445.1 Muribaculaceae bacterium
TACTACTAAATAACCAAATATTTATTCAAACCAATCAAAACATTGCTTATGACCATGAAAATGCGGAGGCATCTGTCAATATTATTGGCATTTGTTTTCTTTCTGTCGATCAGCGCGCAAGCGGCTGACAAATTTAAGATACATGGTACCGTCAGTGATGAACTGGGCGATCCGATACTCGGAGCCAGTGTCATTATCAAGGGTACGAAATCTGGTACGAGTACCGATATCGACGGCAAGTTTGCACTTGATGCATCGGTTGGCGACATTCTTCAGGTGACATATGTCGGCTATGAGAAGCTGGAGATACCGGTGACCGACAAGCGTGACTATAAGATCACCATGATAGAGACATCGCAGGTCATGGATGAGGTGGTTGTCACCGCTCTTGGCCTCAAGCGAAGTCAGAAAGCTCTTGGATACTCGGTTCAGGAGGTAAAGGGTGACGAACTAAATGTGGCACGTGGTGCTGAGATGGTCACTTCGCTTACCGGCAAGATCGCCGGCTTGCAGATCAACAACAGCACTGAGTTTGCGGGCGGGGCATCGATAAAGCTACGTGGCATGAGTCCACTACTTGTGCTCGACGGTGTACCGCACTACAACCTTGAGATCTCCGATATTCCATCGGAGGATATCGAGTCGATAAGTGTGCTTAAAGGTTCGACCGCATCAGCTCTCTACGGCTCGCGTGGAGGTGGTGGCGCAATAATGATAACGACACGAAAAGCCAATAAGGAGGGTATTGATGTGACGGTTGCATCGTCCACGATGTTTCATGCGGGCTTTCTCAAGATACCTACCCCGCAGACGAGCTACAGTGCCGGAGGTGCGGGCAAGTATGGCACCGACGACTATGTGTGGGGAGACAAGCTCGATATCGGGCGCACGGCATTGCAGTACAACCCGAAGACATATGAGTGGGAGGAGATGCCCCTTGTATCAAAAGGAAAGAACAATCTTAAAAACTTCCTTGAGCCGGCACTCGTTACCAATAACAATGTGAGCATTTCACAGAAAGGACAGTACGGATCGTTCAGAACCTCGTTGAATCATGTCTACAACAAGGGACAGTTTCCAAATCAGGATCAGCAGAAACTCTCGTTTATTGTGGGAGGTACGATGGACTACCAGCGCCTGCACCTGAATGCCGGAATGCAGTACAACAAAAACATGTATTCCAGTGCCAATGGTCAGGGCTACGGCCAGGGCGGCTTCCTCTACGATCTTCTCATCTGGACCGGTGCCGACTATGACATACGCGATTATCGCGACTACTGGATTGCAGGCAAGGAACATCAGGAGCAGAACTGGAACTGTGCATGGTGGTACAACAATCCATATTTCACCGCATACGAGAGAACCTCATCGCGCCAGTGGGACAGTGCTAACGGACATGTGGACGTGAATTTCGATATCACCGACTGGCTGAAAGCGACTCTCCGTCTTGGTGGCGATTATTATTATACGAAGCGTAAAAACAAGACACCTATTTCGACACGTGGAAACATGAAAGGTGCCTACTCCCAGTCGACAAACAACGGTTTCTCGACAACCGACGACTTCATGCTTGTAGCCGATAAAAAGCTCGGCGACTTTGAAGTGGACGGTTTCGTTGGAGGATCGATTTTTTACCGCGAGAATGAAACATACTCCGCCAACACGGTGAACGGCCTTAACCTTCCGGGCTACTATTCGCTTAAGGCCTCTATTGATCCTATCAACGCGTCGACATCACAGACACGGCAGCAGGTCAACAGTGTGTATGGCCGGTTCGGAGCATCGTGGCGCAGCATGATATTCCTTGAAGTGACTGGACGTAATGACTGGACATCGACTCTGAGCAAGGACAAACGCTCCTATTTTTACCCCTCATTCTCCGGAAGCTTTGTACCTACAGAGGCGTTGAAATTTCCCGACGTTATCAATTTCTGGAAAATACGCGGCTCGTGGACACGCACCAAAACGCCTGCAGGTGTATATGCGATCAACAGCGTGTACTCGATCTCGCGCAACTACTGGGGCAACATGACGGCGGCTTTCTTCCCCTCCTCGATGCGCGACATCAATCTCGAGCCGGAGACGCTTGACGCTTTTGAAATAGGCACAGAGTTCTTCATGCTCAACAATCGTTTGAGATTTGATTTTGCGTTCTACCGCAATCA
>JAIDKP010000220.1 GCA_029051445.1 Muribaculaceae bacterium
GCAATTCACGCCAGCGATCCACAACCGACATCAGATCATCCTGCCCCTTTAGAAGATCAATCTTGTTTATGACAAGCAGCACAGGCACCTCCTCCTTGGCCACACGCGCAAGAAAATCAGCATTCTTCGTCGGATCCTCAACAACATCGGTCACATAGAGAAGCACATCGGCATCAGTCAGAGCACCCTCCGAAAATTCCAGCATCGACTCCTGAAGTTTGTACTTAGGTTTGAGCACACCGGGAGTATCCGAGAACACAATCTGATAATCCGGCGTATTCACGATACCCATTATACGGTGTCGCGTCGTCTGAGCCTTTGAGGTGATAATACTTACACGCTCACCGACAAGATCATTCATCAGCGTCGACTTCCCCACATTCGGATTACCTACGATATTCACAAAGCCCGCCCTGTGCCCGGCCTTGACACCCGCATCGCCGGCGCCGCCAAGAATATCATCTATTTTCCTTACTTCACTGCTGTTGACCTCGGCAGCATCCGGATCTATAATAAATTTCTTATCCATAATCTCTGACTTTTACGTTTATCCCCCGTCCACTCGATTATATAACAAAAAATAGCACCCCTTGAGATGCTACTTTTTGTTAACTGTTATTGAAAAGCGACCGTCAAAGATCCCAGATGAGATACATTGCACCCCATGTAAAGCCGGCACCGAAAGCCGTCAGGATAATCTTGTCACCTTTCTTCAGGCGATCCTTATACTCGTCAAGACACAAAGGTATCGACGCAGCACTCGTGTTACCGGTATGCTCGATATTTACCAGAACCTTCTCTGTCGGGACACCTGCACGCGACGAGACAGCCTCGATTATGCGCAGATTGGCCTGATGGGGAACGAGCCAGTTGATATCATCCACCGAAAGCCCGTTGCGCTCCATGATTGCAAGCGACGACGTGAGCATATCGGTCACTGCATGCTTATAGACATGACGGCCGTCCTGGAAAAGATAGTGATCGCCGGCATCGAGAGTCTCCTGACAGGCAGGATGCACTGAACCGCCGCCGCGCATATACAGATGCTCAAGACCTGTACCGTCGACATGGAACACTGCGTCCATAACACCGGTAGCCTCCTCGGTCGGCTCCACAAGCACTGCACCTGCGCCGTCGCCAAACAGAGGACAGGTCGAACGGTCATTGTAGTTGACCATCGACGACATCTTCTCGGCTGCGACAACGACAACCTTCTTTCGAAGACCCGATTTCACGTATGCCGCAGCATCCTCGAGCGCCACGATAAAACCGGCACAGGCGGCCTGGATATCATAGGCGTATGCGCCTTTCAGTCCGCATCCGTGGGCAATAACCGATGCAGTCGAGGGGAAACGATAGTCGGGGTTGGATGTGGCGCAGATTACCAGCTCAACCTCTTCAGGGCGAGTCCCTGTCGACTCAAGCAGTTTTTCTACAGCCTTGATGCCAAGATATGACGAACCGGTATTCTCCTTTTTCAGGATCCGGCGTTCCTTGATACCTACACGGGTTGTGATCCACTCGTCGTTGGTATCCACCATCTTCGACAACATCTCATTGTCGAGGATGTCGTCAGGCAAATATGAGGCTATGCCTGATATGCGTGCATTGAGCATGACTGAAGTACTTTGACTATAGTAGTTATAATACTGGTTGACAAACGGCAGCGGAAGCCCGACCGCATCATTGTCCGGCCCGGTTTCCGTTGGTTGTAGATTTTGTCTTCGGCGAAAGGACGGCTTTCAATCGGCAGGAATGCATTAAGCGTCCTGCATCCAACCCTACGCCGTATGTCCTGTTTTAGACAGCGGCATTCTTCTCGATCACCTGACGGCCACGGTAGTATCCGCATTCGCCGCAGATGGTGTGATAAATGTGCCAAGCGCCGCAGTTAGGGCAAAGAGCGATTGTAGGCATCTGAGCCTTGTCGTGAGTACGGCGCTTCGCAGTGCGCGTCTTCGATTGTTTGCGTTTAGGATGTGCCATCGGTTTTTATCTCTTATTTATTTGTTATTCTATTTCGGCCCGTCTGCGACAGGTCTGTTATATTACATAGTTCAGTCACCGTTACCAAGATCACCAAGCTCTCTAAGCTTGTCCCACCGCGGATCTGTTGTCGGCATATCTGCGTCTCCCTCGGTATCGGCAATCAGCCCATCAAAGCCGTCGCCGTCAAGATCGCCGAGTTCATCGTCGGAGATCGAAACCGGACGGCCGCCACGATGTTTCTTCAGCAAAGCGCTCATCGTGCGGTTGCACTTCCCGAGCGGATGCACATGCTTGATAGGTATGGCGAGAGCGACTGTATCATTGAGCATATAGGCGACATTGAGATAGTTCTCACTGTCGGGAATCTCAAGAAACTCGTCGCTGTCATCATTGTATGAATCTCCATACCTCACGACTATATGATACTCGGTATCGATCGGAAGATCCATTTCGTCAAGACAGCGGTCACACAACACCGTCACACTGCCATGAAACTTAAACGTCAGATCATAGATATCATTTCGATGATCAAGCGTCAGCGACACGGCAATATCTGCATCCCGCACATCCGCACTCTCCATATTGGAAAAAAATTCCTTGCCGAGATGGTACTCCATTTTGTGCGTACCCACCGGCAAACTCTTCAAAGACAGCTTGAATTCTGTGAATTTTCCCATTTCTGAAGTTCGTTCATGCTGAAAAACCTTGCAAAATTAGAAATTCCATTCGATTAATTCAAATCTTATTATGTTTTTTCCTACTATTTTTTTTCTGCAATTATTTGGCAATACCGCTTCATCTGCCTACCTTTGCACCCACAAAACAGCCGTAACCGCTGGCGGGACAAGCAGCCCGTGGATGTTGCGCGTAGTATTAACATTTTGATTATTACAATTTAAAATGGATCTGATCAAAATCGCCGAGGAGGCTTTTGCCACCGGCAAGAAGCATCCCGAGTTCGGCCCCGGCGACACAATCACCGTAGCCTACCGCATCAAAGAGGGTAACAAAGAGCGTATCCAGCAGTACCGCGGCGTTGTTATCCGCATCTCAGGCGAGGGAAACAAAAAGCGTTTCACCGTGCGTAAGATGTCCGACAACATTGGCGTAGAGCGTATCTTCCCCATCGAGTCGCCGTTCATCGACAGCATCACTGTTAACAAGTACGGTAAAGTGCGTCGCGCGAAACTCTACTACCTCCGCAGCCTCACCGGCAAAAAAGCTCGCATCAAAGAGCGTCGCGTGGTCAAATAAGAGTCCGCTGACAAAACTGACTAAACAACCCGTTCCTTTTTTAGAAGAGAGCGGGTTGTTCTTTTTTTACCCTCCCCCGTCATATCGCAAAAAAAAGACGGGCACATCACAACGATGCACCCGCTACTGTTCCTTTATTATTTTTGACTATAGACTGCGTCCTGTGAAATCAGCGATAACCCTCGACGTCTCCTCAACAGCCACACTGAGATCATCATTAACCACAACCCTGTCATACATTGGAGCGAAACCGATTTCATACTCCGCACGCCCAACACGCTCGGCGATACGCTCTTCGCTGTCAGTTCCACGGCTTTCAAGACGACGACGCAATTCATCGACCGAAGGCGGCATAATGAAGATACTCAGAGCATCGTCCCCGAACATCTCCTTTACATTCACCCCGCCGACAACATCGATATCAAGAATGACATCATGACCGTCATCGCGGGTGCGCTCCACTTCACTCTTGAGCGTGCCGTAGAAACGACCGGGATACACCTCGCAGTACTCCACGAAATCCCCCGCATCAATACGGCGGCGGAACTCATCGTCAGTCAGGAAATAATAGCTTACACCGTCCGTCTCACCGGGCCTCGGATCACGATTGGTCGCCGAAACCGAGAACTGGAGATCCATACCGGGCAGTTCCCTCACAGCATTGATAATTGTCGATTTTCCACAACCCGAAGGAGCAGAAATCACGATAACCTTACCTTTACGGATATCTGTCATACGATTTTCAGTCACCTATTACATGACATTAAGAACCTGCTCCTTGATCTGCTCAAGCTCATCCTTCATATCAACCACAAGCTTCTGAAGCTCGGCATGATTGCTTTTGGAACCGAGAGTATTGATCTCACGTCCCATTTCCTGCGCTATAAAACCAAGCTTCTTGCCCTGACCGGGAGCACTTCCGCCCATAGTCTCCATAAAATAATCGAGATGCTGGGTCAGTCGCTGCTTCTCCTCGTTTATATCAAGCTTTTCAATATAGAAAATCATCTCCTGTTCAAGACGACCCTTGTCATATTCGATCTTCGGAAGCTTCGACAGATTATCCTCAAGCCGCGACTTCACCTTGGCGACACGCTCGCTTTCCCAACGGGGCACCTGCGCGAGCAGGTTGCGTATCCGTTCGATTCTCGATGCAAAAAAGACCTCCAGCTTCTCACCTTCGACACTACGGTAATGCATCAGAGAATCCACGCATTTTTCAAGCGCAAGTATCAGCTCCTGCTCCTCGGCTTCTGTAGCCTCGGCAAGACCGACATCACTGCGCAAAGTATCCGGAAAACGCATAAGCACCTGATACCAGTCACTCGGATTTTCAATCCCGAGCGCAGCCGAGACCTCCTCGATACGTCCTTTGAGGGTTTTCATCACCTCCACATCAAAGTCAGTCGAAAGCGGCTGGCCGACAGTAGTGCCGGTACTCTCCACCCACACACCCAGATCAACCTTTCCACGCTGAAGCTTGCGCGCCACCGCCTCTCTCACCTTTGGCTCGAGATGACGGAATGCCACCGGCAACTTCACCGACAGGTCAAGCTGTTTGGAGTTGAGAGACTTCATCTCCACTGTCAGTTTTTTTCCCGGGAGAAGCTCTACGACTTTCCCGAACCCGGTCATCGACAATACCATATATATCAGGCCGCTATTTTAAATTCAGTGAGCCGAAGCGCTGTAGTTAGGAGCCTCCGATGTGATGGCGACGTCGTGAGGATGACTCTCTGCGACACCGGCATTGGTGATACGGGTAAACTTGGCAGTGTGGAGCACGTCGATATTCCCGGCTCCGCAATAGCCCATACCTGCGCGCAGGCCACCCAGCATCTGATAAACCACCTCATAAAGAGTACCCTTGTACGGTACACGGGCAGCAATACCCTCCGGCACAAGCTTGCGGTTATCCTTCTCGTCGCCCTGGAAATAGCGGTCCTTTGACCCCTTTTCCATAGCTTCAAGCGAACCCATGCCACGGTAAGCCTTGTATTTACGTCCGTTATATATGATAGTTTCACCAGGCGACTCCTCGACACCGGCAAGCATGCCGCCAAGCATGACACTGCAGCCTCCGGCAGCAAGAGCCTTCACAATATCACCTGAATAACGTATTCCACCGTCGGCAATCAGAGGCACACCGGTACCCTCAAGAGCCTTGGCTACATCATAGACAGCCGAAAGCTGCGGTACACCGACACCGGCGATCACACGGGTCGTACAGATCGATCCGGGACCTATGCCCACTTTCACACCGTCAGCACCGTTCTCCACAAGATAGCGGGCAGCGTCACCTGTTGCGATATTGCCTACGACCACATCGATTTCAGGATACTTCTCCTTGATAGCCTTGAGCACACCGATCACACCACGGCTGTGGCAATTCGCGGTATCGAGTACAATCGCATCTACACCGGCGGCGACAAGAGCGTCAACACGCACCATGCTGTCGGGAGTGACACCTACACCGGCG